>NZ_VZQP01000023.1:0-128145 GCF_014397655.1 Paraburkholderia sp. UCT31 | reverse complement strand
GCGTCAATCAAAACCGCGCGTCAATCAATAAACGCTTGCCAGCGTCAATCAACATCGGCATCATATTTCTGCCGCGACATTCTCAAGCTGATTGTCGCGCGTCTCTCATCCAGATTGTCGCGCCACAACTTGAGCAAGCTAATTACGCGGTCTTGTCTCTGCGTCATTGCAAACGCAGCTGTGCTGAGAATGTAAAAGGCTAGGATCAGAAAAATGAGCGCAGTCGCCCATGATTGCATAGCCGGAAGCTTCGAAAGACTAATCGAGAGAGTGCCCAAGCCAGCCAGTGCAGGGAAGAAGCCGATTTTTTCGATTGATCCTACGAGTATGCCGCAACGCTTCTCGAACGCAATGCGCTCCCCTTCGTAGTACGTAAGAACATATCGAATGGCGGAGGCTTCACAGCTTGCTAGGCGCTCGACATATTGAAGGTTAAACGTAACCGACGATTCGACTAAGTGAAAGAATTGAGAAAATGGCGTTTTAAAAAGTCGATAGAAAAATGGAATGGAGAGTGCAATGACAACGAGGGAAAGGAAGATACCCAGTATCTGAGACAACGTTATAGTTGCGAAAGCCGTGTTTGCCAGCGATATGTCATGGAGAAAATAGGAAAGGCCTGCGAGAATTATTGCCACCGAAAAGCCTATGAGTTGGTGCGTAAGCAGCCACTTGCTAAGTTTATCTAGGACTTGCTCGTACTTGGTAAGTTGACGTGCCGGCCGCCGTTCCGTGGTCGCGTCTTTGACAATATCGAAGACTTCGCGGATTTGCTGTTGTGAAGGTATGGTCGACATTCTGTGTAATCCCCGAGTTAAAGATCGCCGTCTCGGCGTGGTTGTGGGTTTTGTATGGTTGTATCCAGATCAGCTGCAGCAATGACAGGTAGCTATTTGACGACAGAGCAAATAAAGGCGCTTCTCTTGGCTCTAGAGGGTGCACGCAATCCTCACGTCGGCCTTATTTCGCGAGTGTGCCTCGCCACCGGAGCAAGGTTGAAGAATTGCGCAAATCGCAGTTGCATGCAGGGTTGATCCAATTTGCGCGCACAAAGTCCGGCAAGGTGAGGGCGGTTCCTATTTCGGAAGCGCTCGAGCAATCCCTCAGAACTACGAAGCGTACGGTCAAGCGGAGCGCATCTTTGGCTACGCCTGGTCCGCATTCAGTGAAGCGATCGACCGCGCAGGAATAACGCTACCAGATGGTCAGATGACCCACGCTTTGCGTCACACTTTCGCCAGCCACTTCATGATGAATGGCGGCAACATTCTCACGCTACAGCGCATCTTAGGGCATCAAAGCTTAACGATGACGATGCGATACGCGCATCTAGCGCCGGAGCATTTAATGGAGGCACGTCGCCTCAATCCGGTCAATAGTATCCAAGGATACTAACGAGTACGCGCCCTCGCGCTAGAGCATTTGCTGGAGGCACCCCAGTGCTCACGCCACTGACGATCCGGCTAGCACAGACGCGTCAGATGACGACTCATCGGAAAATCCGCGGCCCAAAATAGCCGAACTTAGCTAGTGGATCGCCACGGTCAAAAAGTCATAGTCTCCGCGGAAAGGGCACAGATGGGCATATTCAGTGGTCACCGAGACCGAGCCATCATCTGCGATAGAGATGCAGATATCGCCTTGGCAAGGCTGCGTCTTTTCTGCATCGAGGACTGCAGTCGATGCAATGAATCGGGCCAACGCACCGTCAACCCCGGGTACATCAGGAAGTGAGCCGTGCTTGGCGCCGCATCTTTTCGCGAGATTCGTGCAATAGGGCCTTATGCCACGTTTTACTAGATCGTCAATCACATCGTCGCTTGGATGGCTGAGCCCATCCGCCGAAATCACGGCAAACCTTGTGTCTGCTTTTGTGCCCTCACCATACAGTGCATCACAGACATCCGGACCGCTGTCGACCGCCGATCCATGGTGCGGAATTTTCGCGCTGGTCGCCGCGAGTTCGACACCCATCCGCTGCCACTGCTTGCGTTGGAAGTTCCAGTTCGAACGGGTGCCGTCGGCACCGAGAACGAGCGAATGGCCACGATACTGTATGCGCAATGCAAGACTGAGTTCGTTCGGTTGAGGCGATTCGATCTTAAGTATGCCGCTATCAATCTCTTGATAAAACTGACCTTTGACACGAGAGGGAGGCAGTATCTGCTCAACCATCGCATGCCCAAACCCGTCAGCTACCAGCCGCGACAAATTGCCTGTGGGTGTATGCCAAGCGTCTTTCACAGATGCAAAGTGCTTGATAATTTGGACAAATTCTTTGACCGTGGCACGAACGGTCTTCGAATCCGTTTTCTTCGCAGCGGCGACATACTGTGCAACGAATCTATTGAGTCGAGGGCTGTCACGATCCACAGGGAAGCTGTAGAAATTCGCAATGTGACCTTCGTAGGCGGTCAGAACTTGCAACAGACCCAAGTAATGGTCAGCGTGCGGGTGCGTCACCGCCACGAAGCTGAGTTCCGTAGCGCCGAGTTCACGGAGTTTCGTCAGTGCACGCGGTGTCTCGCCTGACTTTGCGTTCGAATCGACAACGGCAAAGGCGGACGTACCACCTTCGCAATAGTGAAGAACGATCGAGTCGCCGTGCCCGACGTTCAGAATGTAGACGTCTAGCAAGAGTGGCGCCGATCCTCAGAGAGCTTCTAAAAGGCGATCGAGCTCATCGTCCGATTCCCGGAGCGCATTTCGATCGATTTCTCGAAGCGACACTTGCGGCATCCGATAACCACCGACGCTTGCCATCTCGACCCTGATGGGGGTTCCAAACGAAATGTCTTCCGGGAACAGGGCCAAAGGCAACTGCACTTGCATAAGCCGTCCGCCGACCGACAACTCGCATCGCACTGTGTTATGCCCGACGCCTATCACCGTTCCGTCCACTGCCTGCTGTGGACCCGCAACAGCTGCAGGTTCCGCTGCAACATGGGCTGGTTGGACCAGCATATCCATAGCATCACCGCGAGCAACAATCGGCTCGGTCACATGCTTCTTACGCGGCGAATTCAGGGTGCCGATCTCATTCGAGACTGACTCGACAGGGCGGGTGTGGCCGGGCGCTGTCAGGTCGCTGCGGTACAACAGCGGAGCGTTTGCGTTTCGCGCTGAGACTTGGGTGTCAGTCAACATTAATTTGCTCGTTCAAGCTTCGCTCAAGGCGGGAGACAAAGTCCACCGCCCGGGTAACAGCGGTTCGCGTCCAAACAGACCACGTAACTGTCTGCACAAACGACTCTTCATACTGATCCAAGTCGCAAACTATATTGCCTTTGCCTATCGTATCTAGCTTTGAGTGTACCGTTTCAAAGTACCGCGCAGCTTCCTGCGACCGGTAGGGGCCAAAGTGCAGATGATATTTCAGCGCTTCCTTTTCGCCGTCGAAGTGGAAGCCATAGTCGGCCGGACTGCCGATCGATTCTCCTATCGCGTCGACGAAAGCACTGTGCGTTGCCTTACGGAAAACAGGCACAAGCTCAGACGTGCCCTTGCCGACCGAACCAAGATAGTAGAGCCGAAGTCCGGCTCTTTGCAACTGCCTGATTTTGAAGTGTTCTGTCAGTTCTTGCGTGTACTTGAACAGTGCTCGTAGAGTTTCCGCAGCTTCGAATTTCTGGAAGTCTATGCCGGCGGCAGTCTCATAAGAAAAATCTATGGCGAGTGGGCTTACGCTCATTCGATAGCTTTCGCTATCACCGACTTGCCCTGTGCTACCCACGATCGTTCGATTGACAGCGGCGTCCTGCACCTGCTTGAAGAAGCTTTCACCGGCACCTTGCAGAATGCGGAGCACACTTCCCGGGTTATCGAGAATTTCATAATTCGCGCTGCCCAAGTCTGCACGAAAAATAACGCGATGAACCGGCATCCTGTCTCTCCGTAACGATCGCCGCATGCATCGCGTTTAACGGCGAAAGGATCAACTCCTTGAGGCCGCGGACCGAATCAAGAAAGTTCATGTTCGCTGATCGGCACCGTGGGCACAACTAGCGATACTACCCGATTGCCGCAAAGCAGCGCCGCGAACAATAAACCGCTGCGTTGACACTTCGTTGACAGGGCGCAGAAACGACAAGGGGTTAGCCGAAGCTAACCCCTTGTTTTATATGGTGGCGAATCAGGGACTCGAACCCCGGACCTGCGGATTATGATTCCGTCGCTCTAACCGACTGAGCTAATTCGCCGAAAGAAGCGAGATTATGCTGGGGCCACCGGAGGCTGTCAACCCCAGGCTCACAACTTTTTCAGATAGCTTCGGCTGTCGGTCCACTCAATCCTTCGCGTAGATATCCGAGTCCTTGGTTTCGCGCACGAACAGCATGCCGATCACGAAGGTGACCACCGCGATGATGATCGGATACCAGAGCCCCGAGTAGATGTTGCCCTTCGCCGCGACGATCGCGAACGCGGTGGCCGGCAGGAAGCCGCCGAACCAGCCATTGCCGACGTGATACGGCAGCGACATCGACGTATAACGGATGCGCGTCGGGAACATCTCGACCAGCATCGCCGCGATCGGCCCGTAGACCATCGTCACGTAGATCACGAGGATCGTCAGGATCACGATGCTCATCGGCCAGTTGATCTGAGCCGGATCAGCCTTCGGCGGGTAGCCGGCGGCCTTCAGCGTCGCGGCGAGCGTCTTCTCGAACGTCTTGGCTTGCTCCTTCGCGTCGCCGGCGCGGCCGTCGAACGTGTTGACGACCGTATCGCCCACGCGGATCTGCGCGATCGTGCCGGCAGGCGCCGCGACGTTGTCGTAGTTCAGGCCGGCTCGCGACAGCGCGCCCTTCGCGATGTCGCATGAGCTCGTGAACTTCGCCGTGCCCACCGGGTTGAACTGGAACGAGCACTCGGCCGGATCGGCGATCACGACGATCGGCGACTTCGCGGTTGCCGCTTCGAGCGCCGGGTTCGTGTAGTGCGTGAGCGCCTTGAACAGCGGGAAGTAGGTGAGGGCGGCGATCAGCAGGCCGGCCATGATGATCGGCTTGCGGCCGATGCGATCCGACAGCGAGCCGAAGAACAGGAAGAACGGCGTGCCGATCAGCAGCGCAAGCGCGATCATGATGTTGGCGCTCGAACCGTCGACCCTCAGCGTCTGCGTGAGGAAGAACAGCGTGTAGAACTGGCCCGTGTACCAGACGACAGCCTGGCCGGCCGTCAGGCCGAGCAGCGCGATAATCACGACCTTCAGGTTCTTCCATTGGCCGAACGCTTCGGAAAGCGGCGCCTTCGAGGTCTTGCCCTCGGCCTTGATGCGCGCGAACACCGGCGACTCATGCAGTTGCAGGCGAATCCACACCGACACCGCGAGTAGCAGGATCGACACGAGGAACGGAATCCGCCAGCCCCAGGCGCCGAACGCGTCTTCGCCCATGAGCGTGCGAACGCCGAGAATCACGAGCAGCGACAGAAACAGACCGAGCGTGGCGGTGGTCTGGATCCATGCGGTGTAGAAGCCGCGGCGGTTCGCCGGCGCGTGTTCGGCCACGTAGGTCGCGGCGCCGCCATACTCGCCGCCCAGCGCGAGACCCTGCAGCAGGCGCATCGCGATGAAGAGCACCGGCGAAGCGATGCCGATCGCCGCGTAGCCCGGCAGGAAGCCGACGAGGAACGTCGACAGGCCCATGATGACGATCGTGATCAGGAACGTGTACTTGCGCCCGACCATGTCGCCGAGCCGCCCGAATACAATCGCGCCGAACGGCCGCACCGCGAAGCCCGCCGCGAAGCTGAGCAGCGTGAAGATGAACGCCGCGGTCGGATTGACGCCGGAGAAGAAGCTCTTGCTGATGAAGGCCGCAAGCGAGCCGGCCAGATAGAAGTCGTACCACTCGAAAACCGTACCCAGCGACGATGCGAAGATCACCCGCTTCTCATCGCGCGTCATCGGCACGTGCGAGATTTGCCCGCCAACGGTAGCCATATTGTCGTCTCCAATATTGATATATCCACGGATCGCCGGCACAGCCGTTCCCGTGCAACCGATTATTGGAGTGGAAACTTACGGCGTTCTGACTCGGCGCCTGAACCTGGGGTAGTCCGGTAAGTCGACGAATAGGCGTTCAATTTCCGTTAATGTGCCGGTATGTTCGCGCAACCCACGCTGAAATATCTCAAAAAACGCTGACCGTCAAGCTGACGATAGAGGCGCGTTAGGGTAAGTCCCGCCCCGTTCGAGCACGTGCAAGCTGATGCGCACCAGTGTGCCGGCGAGCCGCGGCGACTCCTGGTAGACGTTGTCGTCGATGGCGAGCTCGCCGCCGTGCATTGCCGCAATCTCGCGCACGATCGCGAGGCCGAGGCCGCTGCCGTCGCCCTCGCGGCCCAGAATCCGGTAAAAGCGCTCGACCACACGCGAGCGCTCGCTGGCCGGAATGCCGAGCCCGGTGTCCTCGACTTCCAGGTGCACGAGCCGCGCGGGGGCGTCGTGTTGCACGCGCACGGTGATGCGGCCGCCCGCCGGCGTATAGCGGATCGCGTTGTCGATCAGGTTCGACAGCATTTCACGCAGCATCACCGGATTGCCGGCGACTTCGACGGGCTCGTCGGGCGCTTCGTAGCCGATGTCCATCTGCTTCGCGAGCGCGGCCTGCACCCATTCGCGCACCGCGCTGCGCGCGAGTTCGCCCAGTTCGAGCGGCGTGAAGATCTGTCCCGACCGACGGTTTTCCGCGCGCGCCAGCGCGAGCAATTGCGTGACGAGCCGCGCGGCCTGCTCGGAGCTCGTCGCGATCTGTTCGAGCGAGCGACGAACCTCGGCCGACGCGTTCTGGCGCAGCGCGAGCTCGGCCTGGGTGCGCAGGCCGGCCAGCGGCGTTTTCATCTGATGCGCGGCGTCGGCGATGAAGCGCTTCTGCAGCTCCATGTTCTGTTCGAGGCGCGTGAGCAGATCGTTGAACGACGTGACGAGCGGCTCGATTTCCGGCGGCGCGCGGCGCGCTTCGAGCGGCGACAGATCGTCCGGCCGGCGCGCGCGGATATGCGCCTGCAGCGCATGCAGCGGCTCGAGCCCGCGCGACAGCCCGAACCACACGAGCAGGATCGCGAGCGGCAGGATCACGAACTGCGGCAGGATCACGCCCTTGATGATGTCGTTGGCGAGCTGGCTGCGCTTGTCGAGCGTTTCGGCGACCTGCACGAGCACGGCCTGCGCGCCCGGCGTCTGCGGAAACTCGACGGTCGTGTAGGCGACGCGGATGTCGTTGCCGCGCAGCACGTCGTCGCGGAATTCGACGAGGCCCGGCGGCGGGCGGTCCTCCTCGTGCGGCAGTGGCATGTCACGCTCGCCGGCCACGAGCTCGCCGCGCGCGCCGAGCACCTGAAAGAACACGCTGTCGACGTTGTCGGCGCGCAGGAAATCGCGCGTCGACTCGGGCAGCGACAGCTCCGCGACGCCATTGACCGGATGGATCTGGCGCGCGAGCACGTAGGCGTCGGTTTCGAGCGCGCGGTCGAACGGCCCGTTCGCGATCGACTTCGCGACCAGATAGGTGACCGCGAGGCTCATCGGCCAAAGCAGCAGCAGCGGCGCGAGCATCCAGTCGAGAATTTCGCCGAACAGCGAGCGCGGACGCGCTTCGGCGGCGGCTTCGGTTTCGTCGGGCGCGGCGAACGGATTGGCGTAGCGCGCGTCGCGCGCCTCGTCGAGGTCCGCCGCGTGCGCCGTGGCGCGATCAGCGCGTGCGGACATCGCTGGCCTCTATTTGTAGTGGTGGCTCGCCGGCATCGCGGTGGACGACGGCGCGGTGGACGATTGTGCCGCTTGTGCCGTCTGCGGCGCGGAGCCGGCCGGGGTGGCGGGCGCGCTCGCATTCGCCGGCGGCGCCGCTTTTTCGAGACAGTAGCCGAGCCCGCGCACGGTGATGATGCGCACGCCGCTCGGTTCGATCTTCTTGCGCAGCCGGTGCACGTAGACTTCGATCGCGTTGTTGCTGACTTCCTCGCCCCATTCGCACAGATGGTCGACGAGCTGCTCTTTCGAGACCAGCCGGCCGATCCGTTGCAGCAGCACTTCGAGCAGACCGAGCTCGCGCGCCGACAGATCGATCGCCTGGTCGTTGACGTAGGCGATGCGGCCCACCTGATCGAACGACAGCGAGCCATGCCGCACGACGGTCGGGCCGCCGCCCGCGCCGCGCCGTGTCAGCGCGCGCACGCGCGCTTCGAGTTCGTTCAGCGCGAAGGGCTTGGCCATGTAATCGTCGGCGCCGAGGTCGAGGCCTTTGACGCGTTCGTCGACGCTATCGGCGGCGGTCAGGATCAGCACGGGCAGGTTCGAATTGCGCGCGCGCAGGCGGCGCAGCACCTCGAGCCCGGACATGCGCGGCAGGCCCAGATCGAGGATCAATAGGTCGAACGTCTGCATTGACAACGCGGTATCGGCTTCTACGCCGCTTTTCACGTGATCGACCGCATAGGCCGATTGGCGGAGTGATCGAACCAGACCATCCGCGAGTATGCTGTCGTCTTCGGCAATCAGAATTCGCATGATGCGCCAGCCTGGCTTTGCCGGCACCGTGGGGTTGCCCCGGCGCGCAGCGGTCTCCGAACATTATTGTGGGTAGTTGGGGCGATGCGACAGTAAAAGATGCGCGTTCGCATCACAATCGCGCTTGCCAAAACTACTGTTTTTTTATACAGTGTCTGCGTTTCGTGTGATGTCCTGGAGACTCCGCTCAATTCGAGTGGAACCACGGGTGCACATCTGCCTCAGACGCCGTTCATCATAGCAAAGGACGATTCATGGAAGAAAGCAAGAAAGGCTCGGCTGGACTGACTGCTGAAAAGAGCAAGGCTCTCGCCGCCGCGCTCGCGCAGATCGAAAAGCAGTTCGGCAAAGGGTCGGTCATGCGGCTCGGCGCAGGTGAGGCAGTCGAAGACATCCAGGTGGTCTCCACCGGATCGCTCGGCCTCGACATCGCACTGGGCGTCGGCGGTTTGCCGCGCGGCCGCGTGGTCGAAATCTACGGTCCGGAATCGTCCGGTAAAACCACGCTGACGCTGCAGGTCGTCGCCGAAATGCAGAAGCTCGGCGGCACCGCGGCGTTCATCGACGCGGAACACGCGCTGGACATTCAATACGCGGGCAAGCTCGGCGTGAACGTCGCCGACCTGCTGGTCTCGCAGCCGGACACCGGCGAACAGGCGCTCGAAATCGCCGACGCGCTGGTGCGCTCGGGCTCGATCGACATGATCGTGATCGACTCGGTCGCGGCGCTGGTGCCGAAGGCGGAAATCGAAGGCGAAATGGGCGACTCGCTGCCGGGTCTGCAGGCGCGTCTGATGTCGCAGGCGCTGCGCAAGCTGACCGGCACGATCAAGCGCACGAACTGCCTCGTGATCTTCATCAACCAGATCCGCATGAAGATCGGCGTGATGTTCGGCAACCCGGAAACCACCACGGGCGGTAATGCGCTGAAGTTCTACGCGTCGGTGCGTCTCGACATTCGCCGCATCGGCTCGATCAAGAAGAACGACGAAGTGATCGGCAACGAAACCCGCGTGAAGGTCGTCAAGAACAAGGTGGCGCCGCCGTTCCGTGAAGCGATTTTCGACATCCTGTACGGCGAGGGCATCTCGCGTCAGGGCGAAATCATCGACCTCGGCGTGCAGGCGAAGATCGTCGACAAGGCCGGCGCATGGTACAGCTACAGCGGCGAGCGGATCGGTCAGGGCAAGGACAACGCGCGTGAATTCCTGCGCGAAAATCCGGATATCGCTCGCGAAATCGAAAACCGTATCCGCGAATCGCTGGGCGTTACCGCGATGGCGAACGCCGTGACCGGCGCGGACGCTGAAGTCGCGGGCGAAGAAGAGTAAGCATCAAGTGATACGCAAAGGCCGGCCGCTGTCCGGTTTCGACTCCGGACGCTATCCGGACGGCCCGCGCGACGCGGCGGACGGATCGCCTGAATCCGGCGATCCGTTCGAACCGTTCGACGCACATGACCGCGCTGCGGGCCGCGACCCGCAGCGTACGCGGTCTGCGCCCGCTGCAGCGTCGTCCAGCCGGGATTCCTCCGGACTCGATTCCCCAATCCCCTCCGAGGTCACCTACACCCGCTCGCGTCGCCAACCCGGCGAAGAGAAGCCGGGCCAGTCCGACAAAGACGACAGCAGAAAATCCCAACGCCCCGCCCGTTCGCTGAAAGCGCGCGCGCTCGGCTATCTGTCGCGCCGCGAATATAGCCGCGCCGACCTCGCCCGCAAGCTGAAGCCTTACGTCGAGGAAACCGATTCGCTCGACACGGTGCTCGACGCGCTGCAGGCCGAAAACTGGCTATCCGACTCGCGCTTCGCGGAAAGCCTGATCCATCGGCGCGCATCGCGGCTCGGCACGAGCCGCATTCTCGGCGAACTGAAGCAACACGCGCTCAACCCGGCGCTCGTCGAAGAGGCGAGCGCGCAATTGCGCGAAACCGAACTCGCGCGCGCCCAGGCGGTCTGGCGCAAGAAGTTCGGCCAGTTGCCGCAAACGCCGGCCGAGCGCGCGAAGCAGGCGCGCTTTCTCGCGTCGCGCGGCTTCTCCGGCGCGACGATCGGCAAGATCCTGAAGGGTATCGACGACATCGGGGACGGCGACTAACACGCCAGTCTCGACGGGTAGGGCAATTACCGCGCCGTAACCTGGCGCCAGGCCGTGCGCAATCGGGGCTGTCCCAAATACCCGTTATGCTAAAATCCAGACGTTTTCCAATCCGGCCTTTCCTTCCCGCATGTCGCTCTCCCCGCCAGTGTCCCGTCAGTTGCGCCATCGTCGCGCAATCAGAGCGGAAGCTTACGAGCGAGCCGATGGTCTGTGGGATGTGGAAGCGTGCCTGACCGACGAAAAGCCACGCGATGTGGCGCTTGCGTCGGGTGTCCGGCCCAATGGTCAGCCGATCCATGAACTCTGGCTTCGCATCACCATCGATCGCAAGCTCAATGTCGTCAACGCCGAGGCGTCGTCCGACTGGGTGCCCTATCCAAGGTTGTGCCAGGCCAGCAATCCCGCCTACCGTGCCCTCATCGGGCTCAATCTGTTCCACAACTTCCGTCGCGATGCTGCCCGTTTGCTGGCCGGCACGGCCGGTTGCACGCATCTCACCGAGCTGTGCGCGATCCTGCCGACCGCCGCGATCCAGGCGTTCGCCGGCGACGTATGGAACACCGATGACGGCACGCCGGGTGCGAACGCGGGTTCGGGAGACGAATCGTCTAACGGCACAGGCGGGCATTCCAACGACAAACCGCCATTCCAGCTGGGACGCTGCCACGCGCTGCGTTTCGACGGCGAGGCGGTGAAACAGTTTTATCCGCGCTGGTATGGTCATGCACCGCGTCCGGCGGAACGCGCGGCCTCGTCGGACGGCGCGGCGGCCCGCGAACGAAGCGGCGACGCGTCGGCCTGAACGGCGGCAACGGAATCGAAGTTCTATCCAACTCTCAGACTGAAGGGAATCACGCATGAAGATTCACGAGTACCAGGGTAAGGAAATCCTGCGGAAATTCGGCGTCGCGGTACCGCGCGGCAAGCCGGTCTTCTCGGTGGATGATGCGGTCAAGGCCGCGGAAGAGCTGGGCGGCCCGGTGTGGGTCGTGAAGGCTCAGATCCATGCGGGTGGCCGTGGCAAGGGCGGCGGCGTCAAGGTCGCCAAGTCGCTGGAACAGGTTCGCGAGTACTCGAACCAGATCCTCGGCATGCAGCTCGTCACGCACCAGACCGGTCCGGAAGGCCAGAAGGTGAACCGCCTGCTGATCGAAGAAGGCGCCGACATCAAGAAGGAACTGTATGTCGGTCTCGTGATCGATCGCGTTTCGCAGAAGATCGTCGTGATGGCGTCGAGCGAAGGCGGCATGGACGTCGAAGAAGTCGCGGAAAAGACGCCTGAGCTGATCCACAAGGTTGCCGTCGATCCGTCGACTGGCCTGAAGGACTCAGAAGCAGACGACCTCGCGAAGAAGATCGGCGTGCCCGACGCTTCGATCCCGCAAGCTCGCGCGATCCTGCAAGGCCTGTACAAGGCATTCTGGGAAACCGACGCATCGCTCGCCGAAATCAACCCGCTGATCCTGACCGGCGACGGCAAGGTCATCGCACTCGACGCGAAGTTCAACTTCGACTCGAACGCGCTGTTCCGTCACCCGGAAATCGTCGCGTACCGCGATCTGGACGAAGAAGATCCGGCTGAAATCGAAGCGTCGAAGTTCGACCTCGCGTACATCTCGCTCGACGGCAACATCGGCTGTCTGGTGAACGGCGCCGGCCTCGCAATGGCAACGATGGACACCATCAAGCTGTTCGGCGGCGAACCGGCGAACTTCCTCGACGTCGGCGGAGGAGCTACGACCGAGAAGGTCACCGAAGCGTTCAAGATCATGCTGAAGAACCCGAACCTGACCGCGATTCTGGTCAACATCTTCGGTGGCATCATGCGCTGCGACGTGATCGCGGAAGGCGTGATCGCGGCGTCGAAGGCCGTGTCGCTGAAGGTGCCGCTCGTGGTCCGCATGAAGGGCACGAACGAAGACCTGGGCAAGAAGATGCTCGCCGAATCCGGCCTGCCGATCATCTCGGCGGACAGCATGGAAGAGGCGGCTCAGAAGGTCGTCGCGGCTGCTTCGGGCAAGGCCTAAGCCAGCTGTCCACGGCGCATTTACCAGCTCATTTGCCAGGTTTACGAGTGGCGGCGCGCGAGCGACACAGGCGTGAAGCATCGCGCCGAGTGGCGCTACCGCGCGACGCCAAACGAACAGAGGTCAATACATGTCGATTCTGATCAACAAAGACACCAAGGTCATCACGCAGGGCATCACCGGCAAGACCGGTCAGTTCCACACGCGTGCTTGCCGTGAATACGCAAACGGCCGCGAAGCGTACGTCGCGGGCGTGAACCCGAAGCGCGCCGGCGAAGATTTCGAAGGCATCCCCATCTACGCGAGCGTCGCTGAAGCCAAGGCTGAGACGGGCGCGACCGTGTCGGTGATTTACGTTCCGCCGGCAGGCGCCGCCGCCGCAATCTGGGAAGCAGTCGAAGCCGACCTGGATCTCGCAATCTGTATCACGGAAGGCATTCCCGTCCGCGACATGATCGAGATCAAGGACCGTATGCGTCGCGAAAACCGCAAGACGCTGCTGCTCGGACCGAACTGCCCGGGCACGATCACGCCGGACGAACTGAAGATCGGCATCATGCCGGGTCACATCCATCGCAAGGGCCGCATCGGCGTCGTGTCGCGTTCGGGCACGCTGACGTATGAAGCAGTCGGCCAGCTGACCGCGATCGGCCTCGGCCAGTCGTCGGCAGTCGGCATCGGCGGCGACCCCATCAATGGTCTGAAGCACATCGACGTGATGAAGATGTTCAACGACGATCCGGATACGGACGCCGTCATCATGATCGGCGAAATCGGCGGTCCGGACGAGGCGAATGCCGCGCACTGGATCAAGGACAACATGAAGAAGCCGGTGGTTGGCTTCATCGCTGGCGTCACGGCGCCTCCGGGCAAGCGCATGGGCCACGCCGGCGCGCTGATCTCGGGCGGTGCGGACACCGCCGAAGCGAAGCTGGAAATCATGGACGCGTGCGGTATCAAGGTCACGAAGAACCCGTCGGAAATGGCGCGTCTTCTGAAGGCGATGCTGTAAATCGAATTCGCGTGCCGTTGGCGCGCGATTTTGATACGCTTACGAACTCCTTTCGTGAGCGGGCGGTCCCGAAAAGCGGAGGAGTGCAGACTCCCCCGCTTTTTTTTTCGTCCGCGCTTGCGCCGCGGTTCTGCCCGCGCGGTCGATTTTTTCTTATGCTTTTTTCCATGCTCGAATTCTTCACGACCCTCCATTGGGGCTCGGTCTTTCAGATCATCGTCATCGACGTTCTGCTCGGCGGCGACAACGCGGTCGTGATCGCGCTCGCCTGCCGCAACCTGCCGCAGTCGCAGCGCATGCGTGGGATCGTGTGGGGGACCGCCGGCGCGATCGCGCTGCGCGTCGTGCTGATCGCGTTCGCGGTCGTGCTGCTCGACGTGCCGTTCCTGAAGTTCGCGGGCGGCTTGCTGCTGCTGTGGATCGGCGTGCGCCTGCTCGCGCCGGCGCACGACGCTCACGACAACGTGAAGCCGGCCGACAAGCTGATCTCGGCGGTGAAGACGATCATCATCGCGGATGCGGTGATGAGCGTCGACAACGTGATCGCGATCGCGGGCGCGGCCGAAGCCGCGGAGCACGAGCACCGGTTGGCTTTGGTGATCTTTGGCCTCGTCGTGAGCATTCCGTTGATCGTGTGGGGCAGCCAGCTGATTCTGAAGCTGCTCGATCGCTTTCCGGGCATCGTACTGTTCGGCGCGGGCCTGCTCGGCTGGATCGCGGGTGGTCTGATGGTCAACGACCCGGCCGGCGACCGCTGGCCGATCCTCGACACGCCAGTCGCCGAATACGGGATGAGCATCGCGGGCGCGCTGTTCGTCGTGATCGTCGGTTATCTGTTGAAGCGCCGTAACGCGAAACGTGCGGCGGTGTGAGCATGGCGTTGACGGTGCATCGCTGCCTGATTCGTGATGTCGTCCGAATGCAAGCCTGGCCATCCGGCTGACTGTGACGCGCGAGCTTCGCTCGCTACGATTGAAACGCCTGTTCCCGATCCACGGGCCAGGCGTTTCTCGTATCAGGAGTCTGCCGATGATCGTTACCCTGCCATATTCCCCATACTCTCAATCGACGCAATCCTCGCGTAGGTCGCGCCGCGCACGCTGGCGCGCGAGCTGGTTCGCGCGCATCTGCCGCCGCTGCGGCGTCGGCTTCACGCTGATCGAGTTGATGATCGTGCTCGCGATCGTCGGCGTGATCGCGGCCTACGCGATTCCCGCGTATCAGGACTATCTGGCGCGCAGCCGGGTCGGCGAGGGCTTGTCGCTCGCGGCGTCGGCGCGGCTCGCGGTGGCCGAAAACGCCGCGAGCGGCAACGCGTTCAGCGGCGGTTATGCGTCGCCGCCCGCCACGCGCAACGTCGAGTCCATCCAGATCGACGACGACACTGGTCAGATCACGATCACGTACTCGACGCGTGTCGCGCAGGCCGGCGCAAACACCATGACGCTGGTGCCGTCGGTCCCGGACAACGTCGATGCGCCGAGCGCGCGAGTCGCGTTGAGCAAGGACGCGGTGCAGACCGGCGCGCTGACGTGGGAATGCTTTGCGAGCGGCAAGAGCGCGTCGTCGTTGCCGGCGCCGGGTTCGGGGCCGATGCCAAGCGAGGCGCCGACGCTCGCCGCGAATCTGGCGCCGCCCGAATGCCGTTCATAAGGGGCAAATGAGTGAGTGAACGAGACAGCAGCCGAGCGCTGACTGGATGAGTCGAAGCCACAACGTAAAAGGCTGATTTTCAGCCTATTTCGGCCGGACCGGCGCACAGTGCAACGAAATTTTTGTATAGTGCGCCGGTTGCTGACGCCCACCGTTGATTCGATGCCCACCCCTTTCGCGCGCTACCTGTCTCTCGTACTGCTGGCTCTTGCGTTGATCCTGCCCTACGCGGTTGCCAACCATACGTATCCGATCCCAACCTTCTACGCCGAATTCACCTCGCTCGCGCTGTTTCTGCTGACCGGGGCGGCCGTCGTGCTGCTGGTCGCGACCACCCGGCCGCGTGTGAGCTTCGCGTCGCCCGCGGTCGCGCTCGTACCCCTGCTGTTCGGCCTCGTGCTGGTCGTGCAGACGCTGGTGCTGCCGGTCGCGGAGCCATCGATGAACTGGCTCGGCGCGGGCTTCCTGCTCGCTGCGTGGATGGCCGTGCATGTGGGCTACGGCTTCACGCGCGTGAAGCTCGACGAGACCGCGTTGCGCTGGGCGGCGGGGGCGTTGATCGTCGGCGGTCTGTTCGCGGTGTTCAGTCAGGTGATCCAGCTGTTTCACCTCGAGGCGCGCGTGGCTCCGCTCGTCGTCGCGTACAACATAACCGTCGAGCGCCGGCCGTTCGGCAACATGGCGCAGGCGAACCACCTCGCGACGTATATCGCGTTCGCGATGGCGGGCGCGCTGTACCTCGTGCAGACGCGCCGCATCGCGGTGCCCATCTGGCTGCTCGTGTCGACGATTTTCTCGGTCGGCCTCGCGCTGACCGTGTCGCGGGGTCCATGGCTGCAGATGGGCGTGATCGTTGTCGCCGGCTTCTGGATGGCCTTCGCGCAGACTCGCAACGAACCGCAATTGCGCCGTAGCAACCGTGAATGGCTGGTGCCGATCGCGCTCGCGGTGCTGTTTTTCGTGGTCAATGCGCTGATCCGCTGGGCCAACGTGCGCTTTCACCTCGAACTCGCGCAGTCGGCGGCCGAACGCTTCCAGGATGCCGGCCAGATCGCGCCGCGCCTCGCGCTGTGGAAATACGGCTGGACGATGTTCAAGCAGCATCCGCTGCTCGGCGTCGGCTGGGGCGAATTTCCGAGCCATCAGTTCGAGCTCGTCAAGCAGCTGGGCGGCGTCGAAATCGCCAACAACTCGCACGACATTTTCGTCGACCTGCTCGCGAAAACCGGTCTGATCGGTCTCGCGATCGTGCTCGTGGGTCTCGTCGCGTGGCTCGTGCGCATCGTGCGTGCGCCGCAAAGCGCCGCGCGCGTGTTCGGCATCGCGCTGATCGGCGTGCTGACGATGCATGCGCTCGTCGAGTATCCGCAGCAGTACATGTTCTTCCTGTTGCCCGCGATGTTCGTGTTCGGCCTGCTCGAAACGCGGCCGTTGCGCGCGGTGCCGGCGAATCTGTCGCTCGGCGCGTTCGCGGTGGTGGTGTTCGGCGGGCTCGCCGCGCTGTATCCGGTGTATCGCGACTATGCGCGTGCCGAGGTGCTCTACTACGGCGCGCGCCCGGCCGAGCAGTACGGCGCCGATCCGTCGTTCATGTTCGGCGCGTGGGGCGAATACGGTCTCGCGACGCTGCAGCCGATGAATCCGCTGAACCTGCAGCGCAAGCTCGCGATGCACAAGCAGGCGATCGCGCTGTTGCCGGGCGAGACGGTGCTGCGTCGCTACGCGGTGCTGCAGGCGCTGACCGGCGATACCGCGGCGGCGCTCGATACGGTCGAACGCTTGCGGATCTTCGCCGAGGAATTGAAAGACTGGCCGGCGCAGCTCGGCTATCTCTACCAGCTCGTCGACGAGCAGAAGTCGCTCGCGGGCTTCAAGCAGCAGTTGGTGAAGCGCTACGGCACACCGGCGCACGATGCGACGCCGGATGACGACAGCGACGAAGATTGATCGGACCGCGGAAGCTCAGGCGTGCTGGCGCCGCGGCTTCCTCCCTTCAAAGTTCAAAGCTCGGAATACTTCGCGGCCGTGCCTTTCGCCTTGTCGACGGGGTAGCGCGCTTCGTTCAGCTTCAGTTTTTCCGCTGCCGCGTCGACGAGATCGAAGCCGGCGGTATGGGCGACCAGCAGCAGATACATGAACACGTCGGCGCACTCGTGCCTGAGGTTCGTCGATTGCGCGGGATCGCCGAGCAGCGCGTCGATCTGCGCATCGGTCTTCCACTGAATCGTCTCCAACAGCTCGCCGGCTTCGATGCCCGTGGAGACGATCAGGTTGCGCAGCGTGTGAAACTGCCGCCAGTCGCGCGCGTCGCGAAACGCCAGTAGCTGCTCGAGCAGTTCGTCGATGGTCATGTTGCTATCCGATTAGTTGTCGAACCGCAGGTCAAGCTTGCGCCACCCAATCCCCCGATTTCCCGCCATGCTTCTCCATCACCTTCACATCGGTGATGGTCATGCCGCGATCCACCGCCTTGCACATGTCGTACACGGTCAGCAGCCCGATCTGCACGGCGGTAAGCGCCTCCATTTCGACGCCCGTGCGTCCAAACGTCTCGACCTGGACCGTGCAATGCACGCCGGGCATCTGCTCGTCGAGTTCGAAATCGGCCTTCACGCGTGTCAGCGCGAGCGGATGACAGAGCGGAATCAGATCGGCGGTGCGCTTCGAGGCCTGGATCGCCGCGATCCGCGCGATGCCGATCACGTCGCCCTTTTTGGCGTTGCCGTCGCGGATCAGCGCGAACGTGTCGGGCAGCATGCGGATCGAGCCACGCGCGATCGCGATGCGCCTGGTCTCCTGCTTGCCGCCGACGTCCACCATATGCGCGTCACCGGCCGCATCGAAATGAGTGAGTTCAGGCATGGTTGACTCCTTCAGAGGGCGCCTATCATAGCAGGGCGGCGCGGCCTCGAATCGTCGCGGCGACTGATTACATTTGCGCTGTGTCGTGCTCTGAGTTTTGCCTCGTACGCGTCCTGCGACGCCCTTGCCCATTATCTTAGTCCGGGCCACGCGCGGCGTTTTTCGACTTCGTCAGGCCGGCTTCGCGATGCATCCAAAACGATTCCTCGCTGCGTCGCTATCCGTCGCACTCGCGATCGACATCGCACGGAGTGCCGGTCACACCGACGAAGCCGCGCGTCTCGCCGAGCTCGCGCAGAAGCGCTGGCCGCAATCGAACGCGGCGATCGACATGCATATCCGCACGCTGTTCACGCTGCATCGCTTCACCGACGCGCAGGCGCTCGCGAAGCAGGAGACCCGGGCGCATCCCGATCAACCCGCGTGGTGGCTCTATCTCGCGCAGGCGAGCGCGGGCAGTGGCGATGCATTGACGCAGCATCGCGCGATGGCGGAGAAGTTCGCGCTGGAGGGCGCGTGGCCATCGGCGATCCGGCAGATGAAGGACGCGCGCGACCTGAAGACGATCGGCTATTACGACCTCGCGACCGTCGACGCGCGCCTGCACGAGATGGAGAGCCGCTACAAGGAGGAGCGGCTCGACGAGAAAGGGTAGGGTGGACGTGAGCGCGCGTCAGACCTGCGCCGCCGGGCTCGCAACGAAGCCAAAGCGCGCGGCCACCTGATCGCGTCGCACGCTTTGCAGCGGCAAGGTGCGCTGAACACTCCAGTGGAACGCACCGCTCAATGAGCCATCGTCGGCGAGCGTCGCGTGATCGGAGAAGATCTCGAGGTCGTGATCGTGCAGCACCGCGATACGTGCTGGCTGCGAGCGATCGGCAAACAGAATGCCGCCGTCTTCATCCACGAACACCGCCGCCGGCTCGAACGCGCCGCCGCCCTGGTCGTGCAGCGCGAGCGTTCCATCCGCGTGCGCGGACAATCTGACCACCCACGGCGTATAAGCCAGCTCGACATACACGCGCTGTGGTCCGTTCTGAAAAAACCACTGCCCGCGCTCATCGGCCTCATAGTTCCGGTTGATGAAGCCAAGCAGCGCCTCATGCCGGATCGGCACGCCGGGCGCGCCGCTCGTCTGGGCCGCTTCGTCGCGCATGCGCCAGTTGCCGCGCCGGTCGAGCATCAGCCAGCCGGTGCAACTCGGCACGTTCGGCCATTTGGCGAGCGCCTGTTTGACGATGTCATCCATGATCGACGTGTCGCTCCAGATAGCCGAACACGCGCCGCGACAGCCAGTCGATGCGGCCCGGGAACGGCCCGGTCATGAAGCCCGCGTGGCCGCCGTGCTCAGGCTGATAAAGCTCGACCGCCGCCGACACCTCGTGCCGCGACGGCAGCGCTTCGGCCGGCAGGAACGGGTCGTTGCGCGCGTTGAGCACGAGCGTCGGCACCTGAATGTGCGGCAGCAGCGGGCGGGTGGTTGCGGTGCTCCAGTAGTCGTCGGTATCGCGAAAGCCGTGCAGCGGCGCGGTCACGACGTTGTCGAACTCGTACATCGTGCGGCTCGCGAGCATCGCGTCGCGATCGAACAGGCCCGGGAACTGCTCGAGCTTCTGGTTGGCCTTGTGCTTCAGCGTCTTCAGGAAGCTGCGCGTGTAGACGAGGCCGAAGCCCTGCGACAGCGCACGGCCGCCCGCATGGACGTCGATCGGTGTCGAAATCGCGGCAGCGGCGGCTACCACCCGCGCCGCATCGGCCTGCCGCTCACCGAGCCAGCGCAGCAGCACGTTGCCGCCGAGCGACACGCCCGCCGCGACCACCGACCCGCGATGCGCGGCGCGCAGGCGGCGCAGGATCCAGTCGACCTCGTTGCTGTCGGCGAGATGATAGAAGCGCGGCAGCCGGTTCAGCGGGCCGCTGCAACTGCGAAAGTGCGGCACCACGCCGTGCCAGCCGTATTCGCGCGCGGCGGCCATCAGCGCGACCGCGTAGTGCGACGACGAACTGCCTTCCAGGCCGTGAAACAGCACGAAGAGCGGCGCGGTGTCGGTGGGCGGAGTATCGTGCGCGACCCAGTCGAGATCGATGAAATCGCCGTCCGGGGTGTCCCAGCGCTCACGGCGAAACGATACCGCGGGGCGGCGCGCGAACAGCGACGGGACGATCGTCTGCACATGCCGGTTCGGCAGCCACAGCGGCGCGCGGTACAGCAGCTCGACGGTCGCCTCGACGGCGGCCGCCACCTTGACGGGGGCCGTACCGGAGGAAGCGGGTTTATGTGGCGTCGAACTCATACCGGCGGAAAAGCGAGAGAACGTGATTCTGAATCTGTCGTGGTGCCGCGCGTCAGTGCAGCGGACCCTGGCCATGCCGCATCTTCGTCGCGAACTGGCTGGCGGTCTCGTTCGGCATCGGGCTTGCGTGAATATGCGCAATGCGCCATTCGCCGCGTTCATGGACCAGCACGTAGGTGGTGAAGACCATCGCGGGCGTGGCGGTCGGGTCGGCCGGACGGTGTGCTTCGGCAATCGCATAGACGACGGTGCCGAGGCTGTCGTAGACGCGGATGTCGAGCGGCTCGATCGACACCGGCAGCGCTTCGAGCTGGACCTGCAAGCCATTGCGGATGCTCTCGAGGCCGTGCAGATGCGAGCCGTCCGCGCAGATGCAGCTGACGAACTCCTCGTCGATCCACAAGCCCATCAAGCTGTCGATATTGACCTCGGCGACGGCCTGATAGTAGGCGTTCAGGGTATCGGCGGCGGCTTCGAAGATATGGGCAAAACGTGGCATGGCTCGTCAGTCTCTTGTGCGCGGCGCGCGGTTGCGGGTCAGCGGTAGCGGGACGGTCCAGAGCGCCGGACCATCGCCCCCGGCGTCAGCTTGCCCGTGCCGCAAGGCGCGAACATGACGCGACGCGCTCGGGGCGTGCGGTGTTGCGTGCAAGTACCAGTCAGCTCAGCGCTGCGCGAGCAGCATGCCGCGCAAATCGCCGAAAACCTGCTCGGCGCTCAGCTGCTTCAGACAGTTCAGATGACCGAGCGGGCACTCGCGCTCAAAACAGGGGCTGCATTCGAGATGAAGCCATTGTACCTTCGCGAGCTCGGACAAGGGCGGGGTGTGGCGCGGATCGGTCGAACCGTAGACGGCCACGAGCGGGCGGCGCAGCGCGGCGGCGACGTGCATCAGTCCGGAGTCGTTGGTGACGACCGCGTTGGCCCGCGAGATCAGCGCGCAAGCCTCGCCGAGTGCGGTCTGGCCGCACAGGTTGCGCACGTTCGGCGCTTTCTCGGCGATCGCCTGCGCGAGCGGCGCGTCTTTCGGCGAGCCGAGCGCGACGATTTGCGTGTACGGGAACGACTGGCCGACCATCTGCGCGAGCGACGCGAAGTGCTCGGGCGGCCAGCGCTTCGCGGGACCGTATTCGGCGCCGGGGCAGAACACCAGCAGCGGCACGCGCGTATCGAGATTGAAGCGCGCCGACACGCGCGAGGCCTCGTTCAGGTCCGTGTCGAGGCGCGGCATCGGCAGATCCTCGGGGACCTTGGCGCCTGGCGCATAGGCGAGGGCGGCGTAGTGGCCGACCATCGGCGGGCGGGCGTCCTTGCGCGGATTCGCGTGACGCACGTTCAGCACGCCGTAGCGACTCTCGCCGGTGTAGCCGATGCGCAGCGGAATGCCCGCCAGCCACGGAATCAGCGCCGACTTGAACGAATTCGGCAGCACGTAGGCCGCGTCGTAGCCGACGTCGCGCAGATCGCTCGACAGCTGCCAGCGGCGCAGCATCTGCAGCTTGCCGTGGGCGAGATCGGTCGCGTAGACGTCGCGGATTTCCGGCATGCGTTCGAGCACGGGTGCGACCCAGCTGGGCGCGACCGCGTCGATGACGATGCGCGGATGCAATTTCACGAGGCGCGCAAACAGCGGCTGCGCCATCAATGCGTCACCGATCCAGTTCGGTGCGATAACCAACGCGCGACGCATCAGAGTGAGTGTCCGGTGTCGATAACAAGCGCCGCGCGCGCGATGCGCGCGGCACTCGGATAGGTAAATGGGGAAAGCGGAAAGCCGCACGGCGCGATGCCGTTCGGCCGCACGGGTCGTGCGGTCGAGCCTGCGGCGCGGCGAGCGCGTGATTCAAAACGCGCGCCTCGTGCCGTGCAAGCTGGCTCAGAACCGCTCGATGCGTTGGATCAATGGCCCTTGATCACTTCGCCGTCGCGCAGCTTGTAACGCGTGCTGCAATACGGGCAACGCGCTTCGCCGTGCGACACGTCGATGAAGACGCGCGGATGCGCGCTCCAGCGCGGCATGGCCGGGTTCGGACAATACGCCGGCAGATCTTTTGCCGACAGTTCGACCAGCGGCATTTCCTTGATTTCGCTCATGAGACTTTCTCGTTGTATGCGGGGTGCTTGCAGTGCGCCGCCGTTGGGCTGCGCGGGGCATCTCGAAACGTCGCTCAGATCTTCGTGAGCCAGTGCGCGTATTTCGCGCTCCTGCCGTTCACGACGTCGAAGAAAGCCGACTGCAGCTTTTCGGTGATCGGGCCGCGCGCGCCAGCGCCGATCGTGCGGTTGTCGAGCTCGCGGATCGGCGTGACTTCGGCCGCCGTGCCGGTGAAGAACGCTTCGTCGCAGGTATAGACTTCGTCGCGCGTGATGCGCTTTTCGATCACCTGCAGGTCCATGTCGCGCGCGAGCGTGATGACGGTGTCGCGCGTGATGCCGTCGAGGCACGACGACAGATCAGGCGTGTACAGCTTGCCGTTGTTGACGAGGAAGAAGTTCTCGCCCGAGCCTTCCGACACGTAGCCGTCGACGTCGAGCAACAGCGCTTCGTCGTAGCCGTCGGCGATCGCTTCCTGGTTCGCGAGGATCGAGTTCACGTACCAGCCCGACGCCTTCGCGCGCACCATCGACACGTTCACGTGATGGCGCGTGAACGACGACGTCTTTACGCGGATGCCCCTGGTGATGCCGTCTTCGCCGAGGTATGCGCCCCACGGCCACGCGGCGATCGCGACGTGAATCGTGTTGCCCTTGGCCGACACGCCGAGCTTTTCCGAGCCGACCCAGATGATCGGGCGCAGATAGCACGAATCGAGCTTGTTCTCGCGAACCACTTCGCGCTGCGCGGCGGCGAGCGTTTCATGGTCGAACGGCACGTTCATCTGGAAGATCTTCGCCGAGTTCAGAAGGCGCTTGGTGTGCTCCTGCAGGCGGAAAATCGCGGTGGCGCCGTCGGCCGTCTTGTAAGCGCGCACGCCCTCGAACACGCCCATGCCGTAGTGCAGCGTATGGGTGAGCACGTGGATTTTGGCATCACGCCACTCGATGAGCTTGCCATCCATCCAGATCTTGCCGTCGCGGTCGGCCATTGACATACGGTTCTCCAGCAGGTGCGTTATGAGGTGCGGCCATGAGCGCAGGACATGGCCGGGAGCGCTATTTTAGCGTCATTTGCACACACCACGGGCATTTGGGCGCACCCCGGACGCTATAATCCAGCGCACGCATAAATCAAATCCGGATGCGCCAGCGGGTGGTCTCGCAAGCTGGCTTGCGACCTGGCCTTCTTGACGGCGTTTCCTGCGCCCGCACCCTTCGCCCGATGCTCGCTCGACTGTCCGACACCGATCGCCGCGCTTTTCGTGAAGGCGCGCGCGCCTACGCCCCCACGCTGATGGCGATTTTTTCCTGGGGCCTCGTGACCGGCATCGCGATGAGCAAGTCCGTGCTGACGCTGCCGCAGGCGCTCACGATGTCGCTGCTGTGCTACGCCGGATCGTCGCAGCTGGCGGTGTTGCCGCTCCTCGCGGCGAAGCTGCCGGTGTGGACCGTGTTGCTGACCGCGGCGATGGTCAACACCCGCTTCGTGATCTTCAGCGCCGGCCTCGCGCCGCACTTCCCGTATCTGTCGATGTGGCGGCGCATCGTGCTGGGCTATTTCAACGGCGACGTGATCTATCTGCTATTCGTCAAGAAGAGCTTTCCGACCGGCTACGTGCCGGGCAAGGAGGCGTACTTCTGGGGCATGGCGGTATCGAGCTGGCTGTCGTGGCAGGTGTCGTCGATCATCGGCATCCTGCTCGCGAGCCTGATTCCGGACAACTGGGGGCTCGCGCTGGCCGGCACGCTCGCGCTGCTGCCGGTGATGGTGTCGGCGATCGCCACCCGCTCGACGCTGGTCGCGGTCAGCGTGGCCGGCATCGTGTCGCTGCTCGCGCTCGATCTGCCGTACCGGCTGGCGTTGCCGCTCGCGGTGATCGCGGCGATCGCGGCCGGCAGTGCGGCCGACCTGATGATCGAGCGCGCCGACCTGCGCCGCATTCGTGGCGTGAACGATCGCGCCGGAGACTCCCGATGACCTCCACGCAAATCTGGCTCGCCATTTTCGGCATGACCTTCGTCACCGCGCTCACCCGCGCGATGTTCCTGATCGGCGGCGAGCGCACGGTACTGCCGGCGCGCGTGCAGAAGATGCTGCGCTACGCGCCGGCCGCCGCGCTCGCCGCGGTGGTGGTGCCCGACGTGCTGACGACGTCCGACGGGCTGTCGTTCGCGCCTTCCAACCATGAGCTTTACGCGACGCTCGCCGGCCTGGGCTGGTTTTTGTGGCGGCGCACCATGCTCGGCACGATCGTGACCGGAATGGTCGTGTTCACGCTGATGCGCGTCTTCCTGTGAGGGCCGGGCCCGGGGTGCGGCGATGAATGCTACGCCGCGGCATCTGCGGCCTTGCGATCAAATGCGCGACATTCGCCGTGTCGCGGATCAGAAGGCCGTTGGGATCAGTTAAAATGCCTTTTCCGGGTTGAGCGCGCCGCGGCAAGGCGCCTGGTGCCGCGGCCGGCCGCCGGCGCCCGATCCCGCGGAGCCGTTGGGCCGAAGCGCTGGAGTTCGCTGCGCTTCGGCCCCGCGCGCTGTCCGTCACCGCCTTCTCATCAACTCGCATACTCAAGCCCATGAACAAGGTATTGCGTCTCTCCGACCTGATCGCCGAAGGCAAGCTGTCCGGCAAACGCGTGTTCATCCGCGCCGATCTGAACGTGCCGCAGGACGATCAAGGCAACATCACCGAAGACACCCGCATCCGCGCTTCCGTGCCGGCCATCAAGGCCGCGCTCGACGCCGGCGCCGCGGTGATGGTCACCTCGCACCTTGGCCGTCCGACCGAAGGCGACTTCAAGCCGGAAGATTCGCTCGCACCAGTGGCGAAGCGTCTCGCGGAGCTGCTCGGCCGCGACGTGCCGCTCGTCGCGAATTGGGTCGAAAAGGGCGTGAACGTCGCGCCGGGCTCGGTCGTGCTGCTCGAAAACTGCCGCGTCAACAAGGGCGAAAAGAAAGATTCCGACGAGCTCGCGCAGAAAATGGCCAAGCTCTGCGATATCTACGTGAACGACGCGTTCGGCACCGCCCACCGCGCCGAAGCGACTACGCACGGCATCGCGAAGTACGCGCCGGTTGCCTGCGCGGGTCCGCTGCTCGCCGCTGAGCTCGAAGCGCTCGGCAAGGCGCTCGGCGCACCGAAGCGTCCGCTCGTGGCGATCGTCGCGGGCTCCAAGGTGTCGACCAAGCTGACCATCCTGAAGTCGCTCGCGGAGAAGGTCGACCAGCTGATCGTCGGCGGCGGCATCGCCAATACGTTCATGCTCGCGGCCGGCCTGAAGATCGGCAAGTCGCTCGCCGAAGCCGATCTGGTCGACGAAGCGAAGGCGATCATCGACGCGGCCAAGGCCCGCGGCGCCTCGGTGCCGATCCCGACCGACGTCGTCACGGCCAAGGAGTTCTCGCCGACCGCGAAGGCAGAAGTAAAGGCCGTCGCCGATGTGCAGGACGACGACATGATCCTCGACATCGGCCCGGAAACGGCCAAGGTGCTCGCCGCGCAACTCGAGAAGGCCGGCACGATCGTGTGGAACGGCCCGGTCGGCGTGTTCGAGTTCGACCAGTTCGGCAACGGCACGAAGACGCTCGCGGACGCGATCGCGCGCTCGGCGGCGTTCTCGATCGCAGGCGGCGGCGATACGCTCGCGGCAATCGCCAAGTACGGCATCCACGACCAGGTGAGCTACATTTCCACGGGCGGCGGCGCATTCCTCGAGTTCCTCGAGGGCAAGAAGCTGCCGGCGGTAGAAGTTCTGGAATCGCGGGCTTAACGTGGCGACGCGCTCCCCAGCGGCGAAGTCGACCAAGGCGCGTGGCGTGAAAGCGCCGCGCGGTAACGCGGCAACGCCGGCAGGGGAGCGCGCGACACGCGCGGCCGCTGCGTCGGCAGCGGCCGGACAGGACGAGGCTGCCGAAGCGCCGATAGCGCCCGCGGGACCGGTTGCAGCGCATGCTCCGACCGGCGACGCGGAGCAGCCCCCAACGGCACAGGTCGAAGCTGCTCAACACGATTCGGCCCGGCCGGAACAGCCTTCCGGCAAGCAGGGCAGCAAATCTCCGGCGCGCGAGGCGCCGCTCTCGAATATCGCATCACCCGCATCACTCCACAAAGCGACACCGGCCACAACCGGCGCGCGACCCCAGCCAGCATCTTTCGATGCGCGAACTCCGCAGCAGCCCCGCAGCGCTCTTACCAGCGATCCTATCCAGACGAGGAGACTCATGCATCGCGCCACCAAGATTGTCGCTACTATCGGTCCGGCTTCCAGCACGCCGGAAATCCTGCTGCAAATGATTCAGGCGGGATTGGACGTGGTGCGGCTCAATTTCTCACATGGCACCGCGGACGACCATCGCCAGCGCGCCGAATTCGTGCGCGAGGCGGCCCGCCAGGCCGGCCGCGAAGTCGCCATCATGGCTGACCTGCAAGGCCCGAAAATCCGCGTCGGCAAATTCGAGAACGGCCGCACGACGCTCGTCACCGGCAATCCGTTCGTCCTCGATGCCGACTGCGAGCTCGGCAACGACGAGCGCGTCGGCCTCGACTACAAGGATCTGCCGCGCGACCTGAAGCCGGGCGACGTACTGCTGCTCAACGACGGCCTGATCGTGCTGAACGTGCAGCGCCTGATCGGCAACGAGATCCACACGGTCGTGAAGATCGGCGGCGAGCTGTCGAACAACAAGGGCATCAACCGCCAGGGAGGCGGTCTGTCGGCGCCCGCGCTGACCGCCAAAGACATGGAGGACATCCGCACGGCGATGTCGCTCGGCGTCGATTTCGTCGCGGTGTCGTTCCCGAAAAACGCGACCGACATGGAAATGGCCCGCCAGCTCGCGAACATCGCCGGCGCGCCGTACGGCATCAAGCCGAAAATGATCGCGAAGATCGAGCGCGCGGAAGCGATTCCGGCGCTGCAAGGCATCCTCGACGCGTCGGACGGCATCATGGTCGCGCGTGGCGATCTGGCCGTGGAAGTGGGCAATGCCGCGGTGCCGGCGCTGCAAAAGCGCATGATCCGGATGGCGCGCGAATCGAACAAGTTCGTGATCACCGCGACGCAGATGATGGAGTCGATGATCCACGCGCCGGTGCCGACCCGCGCGGAAGTGTCGGACGTCGCCAACGCGGTGCTCGACGGCACGGACGCGGTGATGCTGTCGGCGGAATCGGCGGCGGGCAAGTACCCGGTGCAGACCATCGAGACGATGGCCGCGATTTGCGTCGAAGCGGAAAAGTCCGAGCAGTCGGAGCTCGACAAGGACTTCCTCGACCGCACGTTCACGCGGATCGACCAGTCGATCGCGATGGGCGCGCTGTTCACCGCCTATCACCTTGGCGCCAAGGCCATCGTCGCGCTGACCGAATCGGGCTCGACCGCGCTGTGGATGTCGCGTCACTGGACCCACGTGCCGATCTTCGCGCTGACGCCGCGCGTCGGCAGCGAACGGGCGATGGCGCTGTACCGCAACGTGACGTCACTGCATCTGGACACCAACACCGACCGCGACACGGCGCTGCAGCAGGCGCTCGAAACGGTGGTCGGCAAGGGCTACGCGTCGCACGGCGACATGGTCGTGCTGACGGTCGGCGAGCCGATGGGTCAGGCGGGCGGCACCAATACGTTGAAGATCGTGCGGGTCGGTGAACCGTACTGATCAGGCAGGACTGCTCGATCGGCACAGGCTCGATTGAGCGAAGCAGGGCGGCGAAACCCGCACGGTCCATGTGCGACGGCGCACCAAAGTGCCGGTGTCATCGCGGGAACGCCCCCTGCGTCGCGATAAAATCGCCGCAAAAGATGCCGACGGCAAAAGAATTCGTTTCAATCTAAGGAGTTTCAGCATGCCTCTCGTATCAATGCGTCAACTGCTGGACCATGCTGCGGAAAACGGCTATGGCCTTCCGGCATTCAACGTGAACAATCTGGAGCAGGTGCAGGCGATCATGGCCGCGGCCGACAAGGTCAACGCCCCAGTCATCATGCAGGCGTCGGCCGGTGCGCGTAAGTACGCGGGCGAGCCGTTCCTGCGTCATCTGATCGAAGCGGCGGTCGAGTCGTATCCGCACATTCCGGTCGTGATGCACCAGGACCACGGTCAGTCGCCGGCGGTGTGCATGGCGGCGATTCGCAGCGGCTTCACCAGCGTGATGATGGACGGTTCGCTCGAAGCCGACGGCAAGACGGTCGCATCGTACGAGTACAACGTCGAAGTGTCGCGCAAGGTCGTCGAAGCGGCGCACTCGATCGGCGTCACCGTGGAAGCGGAGCTGGGCGTGCTCGGTTCGCTCGAAACGATGAAGGGCGACAAGGAAGACGGCCACGGCGCCGAAGGCACGATGACGCGTGAACAACTGCTGACCGATCCGGAGCAGGCCGCCGACTTCGTCAAGCTGACCCAGTGCGACGCGCTGGCCATCGCGATCGGCACCTCGCACGGCGCCTACAAGTTCAGCAAGAAGCCGACGGGCGATATTCTCTCGATCCAGCGCATCAAGGAAATCCATCAGCGCATTCCGAACACGCACCTCGTGATGCACGGCTCGTCGTCGGTGCCGCAGGAGCTGCTCGCGGAAATCCGCGAATTCGGCGGCGACATGAAGGAAACCTACGGCGTGCCGGTCGAAGAAATCCAGGAAGGCATCCGTCACGGCGTGCGCAAGGTCAACATCGATACCGACCTGCGTCTGGCGATCACGGGCGCGATCCGTCGCTACATGGCGACCAACCCGGGCAAGTTCGATCCGCGCGATTACCTGAAGCCGGCGCGCGAAGCGGCGATGAAGATCTGTATCGACCGTTACACACAATTCGGCTGCGAAGGCCAGGCTGGCAAGATCAAGCCGGTTTCGCTTGATAAAATTGCGCAGAAGTACAAGTCGGGCGAGCTCGCGCAAGTCGTCCGTTAAGCTGTAGTTTTGGCTCCGCGCCTGGCCGTTTGGCCAGGTTGTCGTCCGATCGCCGTTCCCGCATCATCGGGGGAACGGCGTTTCCCTTTTGTTCCGGTCACATTTTTTGCACCACTTTTAGCGAACCACGACGATGTCTACCCTCTACGAATCCACGCTCCGCTCGCTGCCGCTGCTCGGCCGCGGCAAAGTCCGCGACAACTATGCGGTGGGCAACGACCAGTTGCTGATCGTCACGACCGACCGTCTGTCGGCGTTCGACGTGATCATGGGCGAGCCGATTCCGAACAAGGGTCGCGTGCTCAACGCGATGGCGAACTTCTGGTTCGAGAAACTGAAGCACGTGGTGCCGAACCACCTGACGGGCGTCGCGCCGGAGTCGGTGGTCGCGCCGGACGAAGTCGAGCAGGTCAAAGGGCGCGCGGTGGTCGTCAAGCGTCTCGAGCCGATCCTCGTCGAAGCGGTGGTGCGCGGCTATCTGGCCGGCAGTGGCTGGAAAGATTACCAGGCCACCGGTTCGGTCTGCGGCGTGCAACTGCCGCCGGGTTTGCAGAACGCGCAGAAGCTGCCCGAGCCGATCTTCACGCCGGCCGCCAAGGCCGAGATGGGCCACCACGACGAAAACATCACCTACGACGAGATGGAGCGCCGCATCGGCACCGAACTGTCGGCCACGATCCGCGACATTTCGATCCGTCTGTATAAGGAAGCCGCTGATTACGCGGCCACGCGCGGCATCATCATTGCGGACACGAAGTTCGAATTCGGTCTGGACAACCACGGCAAGCTGTACCTGATGGACGAGGCGCTGACCGCCGATTCGTCGCGCTTCTGGCCGGCGGACCAGTACCAGGTCGGCACGAACCCGCCGTCGTTCGACAAGCAGTTCGTGCGCGACTGGCTCGAAACCCAGCCGTGGAAGAAAGAGCCGCCGGCGCCGAAGCTGCCGGACGACGTGGTCGCGAAAACGGGCGAGAAGTACCAGGAAGCGCTCGAGCGCCTGACCGGCCACAAGCTCGACTGATCTGATCGCGCGCGCCGTGTCAGGCGCGCATCGCCGGGAAACAAGGAAGCCGTAAGATGAGTGAAGCACAAACCGCCCATACGCATGATGCGCCGGTCGTCGGCGTATTGATGGGCTCCAGTTCCGACTGGGAAGTGATGAAAAACGCCGTCGCGATTCTGCAGGAATTCGGCGTGCCGTACGAAGCGAAGGTCGTGTCCGCGCACCGCATGCCCGACGAAATGTTCGCCTATGCTGAAAGCGCGCGCGAGCGCGGCATTCGCGCGATCATCGCGGGTGCGGGCGGCGCCGCGCATCTGCCGGGCATGCTGGCCGCGAAGACCACGGTGCCGGTGCTCGGCGTGCCGGTCGCGAGCAAGTATCTGAAGGGCGTCGATTCGCTGCATTCGATTGTGCAGATGCCCAAGGGTGTGCCGGTCGCGACGTTTGCGATCGGCGAGGCGGGTGCCGCGAATGCGGCGCTGTTTGCGGTGTCGCTGCTCTCCGGCACCAGCGCCGAATACGCGGACAAGCTCGCTGCATTCCGTGTGCGCCAGAACGAAGCGGCTCACGCGATGGTATTGCCGGCGCTGTAAGTGCGCTGGTTGTTTTATAAGACGTCTCCTGTCCGACCCCCGGCCGGATGCCCGCCGCTCGATGCATGAGCGCGACGCGTATCCGGCCGCGACCGACCACCAAGATGAACCCTGACAACACACCGGTTTCACCGATTCTGCCCGGCGCATGGCTTGGCATGGTCGGTGGCGGCCAGCTCGGCCGCATGTTCTGTTTTGCCGCCCAGGCGATGGGCTATCGCGTCGCCGTGCTCGATCCGGACGAAACCAGCCCGGCCGGCGCGGTCGCCGACCGCCACCTGCGCGCGGCCTACGGCGACGAAGCGGCGCTGACCGAACTCGCGCGGTTGTGCGCGGCGGTGTCGACCGAATTCGAGAACGTGCCGTCCGCGAGCCTCGACTTTCTCGGCAAGTCCACCTTCGTGAGCCCGGCGGGGCGTTGCGTCGCCGTCGCGCAGGACCGGATCGCCGAGAAGCGCTTTATCGCGTCGTCGGGTGTGACGGTTGCGCCGCACGTCGTGATCGAGTCGTCGGATGCGCTTGCGGCGCTGGGCGATGGCGAGCTCGAAGCGGTGCTGCCCGGCATCCTGAAAACGGCGCGCATGGGTTACGACGGCAAAGGCCAGATTCGCGTGCGCAACGCCGAGGAAGTGCGCGAGGCGCATGCGTCGCTCGGCGGCGTACCGTGTGTGCTCGAGAAGCGCCTGCCGCTGAAGTTCGAGGTGTCGGCGCTGATCGCGCGCGCGGCGAGCGGGGCGTCGGTGGTCTATCCGCTCGCGCAAAACACCCATCGCGACGGCGTGCTGTCGCACACCATCGTCCCCGCGCCGGACGCGTCGCCGGCGCTCGTGCAGCAGGCTCAACAGGCCGCGCTGCAGATCGCCGAGAAGCTCGGCTACGTCGGCGTGCTGTGCGTCGAATTCTTCATTCTCGAAGACGGCTCGCTGGTCGCCAACGAAATGGCGCCGCGCCCGCATAACTCCGGCCACTACACGGTCGACGCGTGCGCGACGAGCCAGTTCGAGCAGCAGGTGCGCGCGATGACCGGCATGCCGCTCGGCGACACGCGCCAGCATTCGCCGGCGGTGATGCTGAACATCCTCGGCGACGTGTGGTTTCCGGACGGTCCGAAGCGCGCGGCGGTCACGCCGCCGTGGCAGGAAGTCGCCGCGATGCCGTCAGCGCGCCTGCATCTGTACGGCAAGGAAGAGGCGCGTTGCGGCCGCAAGATGGGCCACGTGAACTTCACCGCGCCGACGCTCGAAGAAGCCCGCACCGCGGCGCGCGATTGCGCGCGGCTGCTGCACATCGCCACCAGCTGACGCGCGCGCCATGCCGGATCAACAGAAACCCGCCGAGGACGCTACCAACGCGTTGCCGGTCAGCGCCGCGCAGATCGAGCACGCGGCTGCCTTGCTCGACGCGGGGGGGCTGGTCGCGTTTCCGACGGAAACCGTGTACGGCCTCGGCGGCGATGCCGAGAACCCGGACGCGGTCGCGCGCATTTACGCGGCGAAGGGGCGGCCGGCCAATCATCCGGTGATCGTGCATCTCGCGCCGCATGGCGATCCGAACTACTGGGTCGAGCATTTGCCGGCGGATGCGCAGCGCCTGATCGACGCGTTCTGGCCGGGACCGCTCACGCTGATCCTCAAGCGCGCTGCGCGCATTCCGGCAGCGGTCAGCGGCGGGCAGGACTCGGTGGGACTGCGCTGCCCGTCGCATCCGGTTGCGCAGGCGTTGCTCGATGCATTCAGCGCGTTGCGCGGCGGGCATGGCGGCGTCGCCGCGCCGTCGGCGAACCGCTTCGGGCATGTGAGCCCGACCACCGCGCAGCATGTGCGCGACGAGTTCGGCAGCGCGATTCATGTGCTCGATGGCGGCGCGTCGGATGTCGGTATCGAGTCGACGATTCTCGATCTGTCGCGCGGCTTTCCGGCGCTGCTGAGGCCCGGTCGCGTGACGCCGCAGGATATCGCCGACGTGCTCGGCGAGGTGCCGCGTCTGCCTGACGGGTCGGACGCGACCGCGCCGCGCGCGTCGGGCACGTTGAAAGCGCATTACGCGCCGCGCACGCCGCTCGTGCTGCTGCCATTCGGCGAGCTCGAGCCGCTTCTCGCGGTGCGCGAGCCGGGCGAGCGCGTCGCGCTGGTCGCGCGCGCGTCGCGTGCGGGACAGTGGGCCGATGTCGACGGCGTGCATTTCGTCGCCGCGCCGGAAGATCCGCACGTCTATGCACGCGAACTCTACGGCTTGCTGCGCGCGCTCGATCGCGCGAACGTCACGCGGATTCTGATCGAGAAGCTGCCCGATACGATCGAATGGATCGCGCTCAACGATCGGCTCGGGCGCGCGGCGGCGGCGTTCGAAGCGCAGCACTGACGCAATCGGATCGCTGCGCTGCATGGTGTGGCCACCGGAAAAGGCAAAGGCCCGGCTCGTTCAACGAGCCGGGCCTTTTGCCATCTAGCCAGCCTTAGCGATGCCGGTTAGCTGTCATGTCAATACCGCTAACCCCACGGCCACCGCCGCGTTACTTGCCAAGCCCGCTAGCAGCGATCTGCGTCTCGACCTGCTGTGCGAACAGCGCCTGCAGATGCGTGGTCGGATGCACGAGGTCGGCGAACATGTAGGTCTGGTCCGCGCCGGCCACCGTGTAGGTTTGCGGCGAGCAGAACAGCGACGACGCAAGCGCGCTGCCGAAGTCCGCCGCCGTCTGGCCGGATGCGAGCACGCTCGGATTGTTCGTCGCGTACGTGGTCGCGCTTTGGGCCATCGACGCCAGATTACACGCGGTGCCCGCATTCGACACCGTGAAACCGAGCGACTGATAGTTCTGCAACGTCTGGTCGATCCACGCGAATGCGCTCACGTAGATGACCTGCTTGGTCGACGCGAGGCCTTGCTGTAGCACGCCGTTGTAGGTCTTGACGAGCGCGTTGATGAGCGCCTGGCCTTGCGCGCCCGCGGCGAGACCTTGCGGCGTCTGCGCGATGTCCGGCACGTCCGACACCACCACGTGCGTCGCGCCCGACGCGACGACCTTCTGCACCGTGCCGACGAACGTGGTCGCTGCGGTGGTGATGTCCTGCAGCGCGGCCAGCGTGGCCGTCTGCGACGCGGCGGCTGCCGCCGTCTGCGCGTCGGCCGGGGTGCCGCCGTTCAGGAGCGCCTGCGTCGCCGCTGCCGTACCGGCAGCCGAGACCGCTTGCACCGCGACGAAGATGTCGTTCGCGCCGCCGTTCATCAGCACGAGCTGGTTCGAATTGAAGCTGTTATTGTGCCCGGCCAGATACTCGGCGACCTGCGTCGTGACCGGCACCGTCGTCGCGGCCATGTTGTTCGGCGCGTAGCCTTCGCCCGGCTGCAGATCGACACGCGAGCCGCCCTGCGCGTAACCGAGGCCGCCCGTCGCGGTGAGCGGCATGCCGAAGCCGCCGACGTACGCGGCGGTGAGCGTGCCGCCGTAGTACTCGGCGACCTTCTGCGTCCAGACCTCACCCGGATTCGTCGTGAAGCGGCCGCCGCCCGTGCCGACGTTCGCCTGGACCGTCGGCATGTATGTGCCGACATCCGACAGGCTGTCGCCGAATGACACGACCTGCAGCGTGACGCCCCCCGGCGGCGTGTTGCTGCTGCTCGAACTATTGTTGTCGCTGCCACCGCCGCATGCCGCGAGCGCGGCGAACGCTGCGCTCGCCACTGCGATCTGCGTGACGCGCAACCATTGCTGTTTCTTCGAAGCGGTTCGATTCATGTTGACTGCATCTCCTCGTATGTGTGGCCCTTGATGCCATGTGTTGCAGGCGGCGTCCACCGCGTTGGCGGCGTGACGACAGCTTACAGAATCTTCTACGGCCTGCGCGATGTCCGAAGCGCGACCGTATGGTTTGAGTTCAAGCCGGCTCCCTTCGCGCGCTGCGCATGATAAGCGGCGGCCCAGGCGGGCGGCGCGAACAGCGCACGCCATTTGTTGCGCCAGCCGCGCACGCTCGCGAAGTCTGCGGCCATCGATGCCCATTCGTGAAACGTCGCCTTCAGCGGGTTGTACGTGTGCAGTGGCTCGACGATGCCGTACCGCGGCGCCTCGTGCGGATCTTCTTCGACGTAGCTGCCGAGCAGGCGATCCCAGATCACCAGTACACCTGCGTAATTGCGATCGATGTAGCGATCGTTGCACGCATGATGCACGCGATGGATCGACGGCGTATTGAACACGTATTCGAGCCAGCCGAGCTTGCCGATCGCCTGCGTGTGCACGAAGAACTGGAAGCCGAGATTGACCAGCACGATCGCGACAATCTGCTTCGGAGCAAAGCCAGGAATGGCGAGCGGAATCCAGAACACCCACATGCCGGCGATCGGGTACATCAGGCTCTGGCGGAACGCGGTCGAAAAATTCATCCGCTCCGACGAGTGATGCACGACGTGCGCGGCCCACAGCCAGCGCACGCGATGACTGCAGCGATGAAAGACGTAATAGAGCAGGTCCTGCGCGACGAACAGCACGACGAACGACAGCCATGTCGCCGGCCATGTATGAAAGCGGTAATGCTCGTAGAAAAACGCGTAGACAGGGATGATCGCGAGCCACGCGAGCTTGTCGGCGGCCTGCTGCAGCAGCGCTAGCGCGGCGTTGCACAGCGTGTCGCGCCAGCTGTAGAGCCGCTCGGCCGGGCGCGTGCGGCTCACGTGCCACGCCTCCCAGCCGATGCAGGCAAGAAAGACCGGCGCCATGGCGAGCAGCAGCAATTCGGCATCGAATTGCATCTTGTCTCCCTTCCTGGTCCCTGACCGCCGCGCGGTACGCGGCGGGTGGTGTCGTTATCGTTCGTGAGGTCGCGCGGTATCCACGACCGGCGCCCTGCGCGGCAAGCCCGTGATGTCGCGCGCCGCATGCTGCCCGACAGCGTACACGGTTAGGAGCTTGCCGCGCGCGGCATCGCTAGAAGGAATACTCAGTGGCTGCCGCGCTTGCGCGGGTTTTTCCTGGGCTTCTCGCGCGCTTCCTCGATGGGCGCGGAAACCTTCGTGAAGCCCTGCGACGGGCCTTCGTACACCCATTCGAGCAGCGCGTCGTGCGCGGCGCGCGCCGCTTCCGAATGCGGATCGTTGATCAGGCTGACGACGACATAGCTGTTGCCGTCGGCCGACGCGACGTAGCCGGCGATCGCGCGTACGTCGCGCAGCGTGCCGGTCTTGATGTGCGCGTTGCCGCCCGCGCCCTGGCTGGTCAGGCGGTTGCGCATCGTGCCGTCGACACCGGCGATCGGCAGCGAGTCGACGAACACCTGCGCGACTGGGCTCGCGTTCGCGCGTTGCAGAACATCGGCGAGCGCGAGCGCGGTGATGTGTTCGTCGCGCGACAGGCCCGAGCCGTTATCGAGCGACAGGTATTCGGTGTTCAGGCTGTCGCGCGTCAGGAAAGCTTCGACCGCGTGCGCGGCTTTCGCGGGCGTGGCGGGCGGCCTTTCTTCGGCGGCGCCGATTGTCAGGAACAGGTTGCGCGCCATCGTGTTGTTGCTGAACTTGTTGATGTCGCGAACGATGTCCGACAGCATCGGCCCCTCGTGCCTGGCGACGAGCTTCGCGCCGGCGGGCACCGCGCCTTCGCGGGTCGCGCCCGTGAATGTGCCGCCGGTTTGCTGCCACAGCGCGAGAAAGCCGCGCGCGAAGAACGTCGAGTGATCGAGCACGGCGACGTTGATCGTGCGCGCGTCGCAGCGCACCGGAAAGTCGCCGATGAACGACGCGACGAGCGTGCCGTCAGGCTCCGGCGTGACGGTCGGCGTCGGCAACTCGCCCCGGCATGGGCCGCTCGTCGCACGCAGCTGGTTGTCGATGCGCAGTTGCGCGAGCGCGGGCAGCACGTCGATCGCCACCGTGCCGTCGGGCGACGGCGTCAGCGTGAACGACAGCGATTTGAACGCGTACAGCAGCGGATCGGGGCCGACGTTGTACGGCGCGTTCACGTCGTCGTCGAACGCGGGCAGGTCGCGAGTCGACGGATCGAAGTAGCGCTTGTCGAGCACCAGCGCGCCGTCGATACCGTTGATGCCCGCCTTGTGAATCTTCTGCACGAGGTCGATCAGTTCTTCGGGCACGAGCTTCGGGTCGCCGGTGCCCTGGATGTACAGATTGCCGTGCAGCACGCCGCTCGCGTCGAGCGGGCCGTCCGCGTACGCGCTGGTGCGCCAGCGGTAACCGGGACCGAGGATCGACAGGCCTGAGTAGGTGGTGACGAGCTTCATGGTCGAGGCGGGCATCATCGGCTTGCCGGCGTTCAGCGCGAGGATCGGCGTGCGATCGCCGACCTTTTCGACGACCACGCTGATCGACGACAACGGCACGTGCGCGCGCTGCAGACCGACCATCACCGGCTGCGGCAGTACCGTCGTGACGTTGACGCTCGGATGCGTGGCCTTGACGCGTGCCTCCGCGGTCAGCGGCAGCAGCGTGCCTGCGCCGAGCGCGGCGGCGCAGAGCCAGACGGCTGCGCGCGGCACGACGCGGTTAGGCATGAAGGCTGCGCGATCGAACATACGGCGCGAGTGCAGCGCCATACGGCGTGCGACGGAAGACAGAAAAGCGTGCGTCATGAATGGGTGAACGGGCAAACGGACGAGCAGGATTTCAAGGTCGGCGTGCGAGGGACGATGGAACGGCAAGCTGGGCGCCTTGACGGCGCGGTAGCGCGCCGCGGTCTACCGGCCGTCGCGCGACGCAAAGCGCCCATTGTAGTGACATCCCGCGAGGCTGCGGTGAAAAAAGCGCCACACGCCGCACGGGTCGGAAGCGGGCGCTAGAATGCGGCATCATCGAATGTTTTGGAACGGACAACCATGCGCATCCTGCTAGTCGAAGATGACCGGATGATCGCCGAAGGCGTGCGCAAGGCGCTGCGCGGCGAAGGCTTCGCCGTCGATTGGGTCGAGGACGGCGAAGCGGCGCTGCGCGCGGCGGCGTCCCAGCCTTACGACCTCGCGTTGCTCGACCTCGGTCTGCCCAAGCGCGACGGTCTCGAGGTGCTGCGCGCACTGCGTGCGCGCGGCCATGCGCTGCCGGTGCTGATCGTCACCGCGCGCGACGCGGTCGCCGATCGTGTCAAGGGCCTCGACGCCGGCGCTGACGATTACCTTGTCAAACCTTTCGATCTCGACGAGCTCGGTGCGCGGATGCGCGCGTTGATCCGACGCCAGTCCGGCCGCAGCGATTCGACGATTCGCCACGGCAATTTGACCCTCGATCCCGCGTCGCACCAGGTGACGCTCGATGGCGCCCTGGTCGCGCTATCTGCGCGCGAATTCGCGCTGCTCGAGGCGCTGCTCGCGCGACCCGGCGCGGTGCTGTCCAAGAGCCAGCTAGAGGAAAAGATGTATGGCTGGGGCGAGGAGATCGGCAGCAATACCGTCGAGGTCTATATCCACGCGCTGCGCAAGAAGCTCGGCGCCGATCTGATCCGCAACGTCCGCGGGCTTGGCTACATGATCGCGAAGGACGCCTGAGCCGATGCGCTCGATTCGCCGACAACTGTTGTTCTGGCTGCTCGCGCTCGTGCTGCTCGGCGTCGGCATCGCGGGCTGGCTGATCTACCGGCAGGCACTCGCCGAAGCGAACGAGCTGTTCGACTACCAGCTCGAGCAGATCGCCGCGGCGCTGCCGGCGGAACCGTTCTCGCAGGTGCTCGGCCGCGATACCGGCGACGAGGGCATCGTGCTGCAGATCTGGAACCGCAACGGCATGCTGATGTATTACTCGCGGCCGCGTGCGCCGCTCGCGCCGCGCGCCGAACTCGGTTTTTCGACCGAGCGCACCGACCGCGGCGAATGGCGCGTATATGGCGCGATCGTCGGCGACAACGTCGTGCAGCTCGCGCAGCCGCTGTCGGTGCGCAACCGGCTCGCCGCCGATGTCGCGCTGCGCACGCTGTGGCCGCTGATCGTGCTGCTGCCGCTGCTCGGACTCGCGGTATGGGTGATCGTCGGTCGTGGGCTGCGGCCGCTGCGGCGCGTGACGAGCGCGCTCGACACCCGTCATCCCGAAGCGCTGGATCCATTGCCTGATCAGCGCCTGCCGCTCGAAGTGCGGCCGCTCGTGCGTGCGCTGAACGGGCTGCTGCAGCGGCTCGCGACCGCGCTCGATATCCAGAAGGCGTTCGTCGCCGATGCCGCGCACGAATTGCGCACGCCGCTTGCCGCGGTACAGATTCAGGCGCAACTGGTCGCGCGCGCGAAGGACGACACAGCCCGCAGCGAGGCGCTCGCCGATCTGCAGGCGGGTGTCACGCGCGCGACGCGCCTCGCCGAGCAACTGCTCGCGCTCGCGCGCGCCGAGCCGGACGGCGCCGCCGGCGCAGTGATGCTCGATCTGCGCGAGCTGCTGCAGGAGTGCGTCGCGACCTACGCGCCGCTCGCAATGAATCGCGGCGTCGACCTCGGCATCGAGGCGAGCGAGGCCGCCAGCGTGACCGGCGACGCCGAAGCGCTGCGCGTGATGTTCAACAACCTCGTCGACAACGCGACCAAGTACACGCCGCGTGGCGGCCGCGTCGACGTCAGCCTGCGTGTCGAGGACGGCCATCCGGTCGTGCGGATCGCCGATAGCGGCCCCGGTATCGATCCCGCCGATCGCGAGCGCGTGTTCGACCGGTTCTATCGCGCGGGAGCGGGCGCGAATCGCGCGCGCACCGACGTGGCGGGCAGCGGCCTCGGTCTCGCGATCGTGCGTCGGATCGCCACCCAACATCATGCGCAAGTGTCGCTCGACGACTCGCCGGCCGGTGGTTTGCAGGTCATCGTACGCTTCTGATCATGGTGATTTACTGTTCGGCCAACGCCGGCGTTGATGCTGGCGCGGCGGTCCGTAGCGGCCGGTCCGATAAGGTTCCCATGATCTGGCGCTGCTTAAGACTCTTTTAAGTGATGCCCCTTACGCTCCTCGACATCCAAAGTCACTTTGTCCAGTCAGGAGCTCAAGATGAACGCGAAAACCTTGTCCCGCGGCGCCGTTGCGGTAGCTGTGGCCGCTGCGCTTTCAGCCGGCTATGTGGCGGGCCATCGCGACGTGCCAGCACCGCAGATCATCTCGCCGGCGCAAGCCGCCGCGATGATGCCAGCCGAAGCAGCCGCCAAAACCGGTATCCCCGATTTCTCCGGTCTCGTCGAGACTTACGGTCCGGCCGTCGTCAACATCAGCGCGAAGCACGTGGTCAAGCAAACCGCGATGCGTGGTAATGGCGGCAACCTCAACGGCAACCAGCTGCCGATCGATCCGAACGATCCGTTCTATCAGTTCTACAAGCGGTTCTTCGGCGGCGTGCCCGGCATGCAGGGCGGCGATGGCGGAGACGCGCCCGACCAGCCGAGCACGAGCCTCGGCTCGGGCTTCATCATCAGCAATGACGGCTACATTCTGACGAACGCGCACGTGGTCGATGGCGCGAACGTCGTCACCGTGAAGCTCACCGACAAGCGCGAGTTCAAGGCGAAGGTGGTCGGCGCCGACAAGCAGTCCGACGTCGCCGTGCTGAAGATCAACGCGAGCGATCTGCCGACGGTGAAGATTGGCGATCCGCGCCAAAGCAAGGTTGGTCAGTGGGTCGTCGCGATCGGCTCACCGTACGGCTTCGACAACACCGTGACCTCGGGCATCATCAGCGCGAAGTCGCGTTCGCTGCCCAATGAGAACTACACGCCGTTCATCCAGACCGATGTGCCGGTGAACCCTGGCAACTCGGGCGGTCCACTCTTTAATCTGCAAGGCGAAGTGATCGGCATCAACTCGATGATCTACTCGCAGACGGGCGGCTTCCAGGGCCTGTCGTTCGCGATCCCGATCAACGAGGCGATCAAGGTCAAAGACGATCTCGTCAAGACCGGTCACGTGAGCCGCGGCCGCCTCGGCGTCGCAGTACAGGGCTTGAACCAGACGCTCGCCGAGTCGTTCGGCATGCAGAAGCCGCAAGGCGCGCTGGTCAGCTCGGTCGACGCCAACGGGCCGGCGGCCAAGGCTGGCTTGCAGCCGGGCGACGTGATCCTGTCGGTGAATGGCGACGAAGTGAGCGATTCGACGGATCTGCCGGCGAAGATCGCAGGTCTCGCGCCGGGCAGCTCGGCGACGCTGAAAGTGTGGCGCGATAAGGCCAGCAAGGACGTGAAGGTGACGATCGGCTCGTTCTCGGACGCAAAGGTTGCGTCGGCGAACAAGACCGATCAGCAGACCCAGTTGCAAGGCCGTCTCGGCGTCGCTGTGCGGCCGTTGACGCCGGAAGAGAAGAGCAGCGCGTCGGTGTCGCACGGTCTGCTCGTACAGCAGGCAGGCGGCGCGGCGGCGAGCGCCGGCATCCAGGCGGGCGACGTGATTCTCGCGGTCAATGGCCGTCCGGTCACGAACATCGATCAGCTGAAGCAGATGATTTCGGGCGCAGGCAACAGCATTGCGCTGCTGATCCAGCGGGATAACGCGCAGATTTTCGTGCCCGTAGATCTCGGCTGATCCAGTATCCGGGCGGTTCGAACGGATCGCCCACCCCAGTTTGAGCTGTAGTAGCGATTGCCGGTCCTTTGCATTTACTGCAAGGACCGGTTTTTTTTCGCCTGTCCGCACCGTGCTACGGCGAGCAGCGCGGGCAGGGCGAAACGCGCCACGCGGCTTGTTGTCACGGTCGCGCATGTCCAGTCGACGCAACCGGATGGTTGGCACGCAGGTTGCTTCGACCTTGATTTGGGCCTGTTCGGGGATTGGGCAAGGACTGCAACAAGGAGAGCGAACCGATGAAAACCCAACGCAATCAGCAAAGGATCGTAGCCGTCGCGCTGTGCGCGGCGCTCGCGTTCGGACTGGCGGGCGGTGCATACGCGCAGCAGGCGGGCGCGACCGGTGGCTCGACGACCGACAACACCAGCGCGGGCAACACCAACGGCGACGGTCTGCCGCAAGTCCAGCAGCAGGGCGACGTGTCGTACGTGTCGGGCGGCGTCGGCCTCGACGAATCGCGGGCGTTGCGACAAGCGCAAAGCCAGTGGCCACTGACGCTGCGCTTCACCGGACCCAACGCCGAGTTTCTCGCGGATGTGCACGTGCGTATCGTCGATGCCCATAACGGCGAAGTGCTGAACACGACGTCGCGCGGACCGTTCATGCTGGTGCGCTTGAGCCCCGGCCGCTATACGGTGCACGCGAAATACAACGACAGCGAGCAAACCCGCTCGGTTAGCGTGCCGGCGCACGGCAACGTCAAATCCGCGTTCATCTGGAACGCGAAGTAACGGGTCGATCGGTCCGCCGCCGCGCAGCAAGCTTGCGCAATCGGCCGAAGTTTGGCCGATAATGAAGCCACGGGCAGCTCCCGTGGCTTTGCCGTTCCGGCGGCAACAGCCGGCAGTGCAGCACCCACCCCATCACGGAGCCTGGACATGAGCGATGCGTCGACATCTGCGGGACGGCTGGACGGCCATACCATCGTGATCCGCGACAATGGTCACCGCGTGCGCGTGATTCACGGCGGCGTGACGATGGCCGACACCCAGGCCGCGCTGACGCTATCGGAGACCGGCCTCGCCGACGTGTTCTATTTCCCGCGCGAGCACGTGAACATGGCCCGGCTCGAACGCTCGACGCACACGTCGCATTGCCCGTTCAAGGGCGACGCGTCGTACTTCCATCTGCGCACCGAAGATGGCGTGATCGAGAACGCGGTGTGGTGCTACGAGGCGCCGTTCGAGCAGGTCAGTCGCATCAAGGGCTATCTCGCTTTTTACGCATCGCGCGTCGACCGCATCGATCAGACGTCCTGATCCCGCAGTCGGCGCGTTCATCGGGGAGGTTGTCATGGAACTGAACGACGCGTTACGGATTCCGCTGGCGCCGTCCGAGGTCTGGGACGCGTTGCAGGACCTTGCGCTGTTGCGTGCCAGCCTCGACAACTGCGAGTCGTTCGTGCGTCTCGCCCACGGCGAATACGCGCTGACGATGACCGTGCCACTCGGCCCGTTGCGCGCGCATTATCAGGCGCGCGCGCACGTCGCCGGCCAGGATTCCGGCCCGGCGGACGCGCAGCGCCGCACCATCAACTTCAAGGCCCTGGCCGAGGGCATCGGCGCGTTGCGCGGTCAGATCGAAGTGCGTTTGCGCGCGGACGAGGGGCGGGAGCGCGGCACGCGCATCGACTACACACTGTGGGCGACGTCGTCGGGACCGCTCGCCGAGTTGCCGACGCGCCAGCTCGAGAACGCCTTGCGTCAGATCGCCGACGATTTTTTCGCCGAGTTCGATGCCGTCGTGCGCGCCAAGCACGGCAAAGGGCCGAACCGCGCGCGTGGCACGGCGCCGCGTCGCCAGCACGTGTTTTTGCGGCCGATCACGCTCGGCGGCATCGCGCGGCGAGCGCGCATCGAGCACAGCCATGCGCTGTCGGGGCGCGCGGCGAGCGCGTCGCATAGCTGGTCGCATCACGAGCCCGGTCAGCATGTCGTGCCGTACTGGGCGTGGGCCGGGATGATCTTTCTGGTCGCACTATTGTTGTATGTCGCGCGCTGGTTCAGCGAGCATTGAGGCCGCGAGCCGCGCGCAGCCCCTGATGGAACGCGCGACAAACATCCCGCGCGACTACGAAATCCCGGTGACGCACTACGAAATAGCGGTGCTCCCGCCGCCTTCATCTAATCCCCGCGAAACTCCCGCCGCCACGCGCTCGGCGACGTGCGAAACGCGTCCGCGAAATGCTGCCGCAGCGATGCGGCCGAGCCGAATCCGGCGCTCGCCGCGATCGCTTCGACCGACTCGTCGGTGCTTTCCAGCAGCTGTTGCGCACGCGCGAGCCGCTGCGCGAGCAGCCACGCGCCGACGGTGGTGCCGGTCGCGAGCCGGAAGCGCCGCGTGAAGGTGCGGCGGCTCATCAACGCGCGCGCGGCGAGCGTGTCGAGCGTATGCGGCGTGGCCAGGTTGCCGCTCACCCAGTCGAGCAGGCCGGACAGGCGATCGCCGCGCGGCTTCGGCGGCATCGGCTGCTGCACGTATTGCGCCTGGCCGCCCTGGCGATGCGGCGACACGACGAGCCGGCGCGCGACGTGGTTCGCCACCCGCGCGCCGCAGATCTTGCGCAGCACGTGCAGGCAGCAGACGAGGCCGGCGGCGGTGCCGGCCGAGGTCAGCACGTTGCCGTCGTCGACGTACAGCACGTCGGCGTCGAGCCGCACGCGCGGGTAGCGGCGCGCGAAGTCGTCGGCCCAGGCCCAGTGCGTCGAAGCGGGCCGTCCATCGAGGATGCCCGCGGCGGCCAGCACGAAAGCGCCGAGGCACAGGCCGACGAGCAGCGCGCCGCGCGCATGCGCGGCCCTCAGCGCGTCGAGCAGCTCGGCGGGCGGGGTTTCGGCGGGATCGCGCCAGCTCGGCACGATGATCGTCTGCGCGTCGGCAAGCGCTTCGAGTCCGTGTATGACCGCGATCGAGAAGCCCGCGGTCGTCGCGAGCGCGCCCGTCTCCGCGGCGCAGACGCGAAAGTCGAAGTCGGGAACACCGCCGCCGCGACGGTCCTCGCCGAACACGACGCACGGCACCGACAGATGGAACGGGCTGATGTGGTCGAACGCGACGACGGCGACGACGTGGCGCGGCGCCTGATCGGAGACGTCGTCGGAAGATGCGAAGGTGGTCATGCCGGGCGCCTCATGAAAGCCATAAGTATGGCCCGATTCTAGCGAAGGTTGTCATTCGGGCCGCTGTCGACGGGCGGGCAGCGGAGCAACAATGCCGTCATTGCCCTCGCGCCGCGGCCACCGCGCTGGGCGCGCGCCATCGACCGCTTTTTCTGACAAGGAGCCTTGCCATGAGCACACCCGCGCCGCGCCGCGCGCTGATCGTCATCGACGTGCAGAACGAATACGTGAGCGGCGACCTGCCGATCGAATTTCCGGACGTGAGCACGTCGCTCGCCAACATCGGTCGCGCGATCGATGCAGCGCGCGCCGCCAGCGTGCCGGTCGTGATCGTGCAGAACGTCGCGCCCGCCACCGCGCCGCTGTTCGCGCGCGGCAGCGCGGGCGCGGAACTGCACACGGTCGTGAGCTCGCGCGCTCATGATCATTTCGTCGAGAAGTCGCTGCCGAGCGCATTCGCTGGGACCGATCTGGCCGACTGGCTCGCCGCCCGGCAGATCGATACGCTGAGCGTTACCGGCTACATGACCCACAATTGCGATGCCTCGACGATCAACCACGCGGTGCATGCTGGCCTCGCCGTCGAGTTCCTGCATGACGCAACCGGCTCGGTGCCGTATGAAAACAGCGCGGGCTTCGCGAGCGCGGAGGAGATTCATCGCGTGTTCAGCGTGGTGCTGCAGTCGCGCTTCGCGGCGGTCGCGAGCACCGATCAATGGATCGCGGCGCTAAAGAGCGGCGCGCCGCTCGAGCGCGGCAACATCTATGCGTCGAATCAGGCGGCGCGAGCGCGCCGGGCGGTTGCCTGAACCCGGCGCAGGGGCGGTGGCCCGGTCCAAAAACAGAAACGGGCGGTTCACCGAACCGCCCGCTGTTCCAATCCGTCACCCTGGCGCGCCTTCTACGCCGCCTTCCTGCGCAACGCCGGACTCAGGCGCAAGGCGTCGAACATCGCTTCCACCATCTGCTGCGCTTGCGCGCCGAAGTCGGTCGCGTCGGGCAAAAACAGCATGTCGCGCAAAGAACCGCCGACGAACGCGTGGACCATCGCCGCGGCAAGCTTCGTGTCGAGGTCGGCGGGCATCTGGCCTTTGGAGATCGCATTGCGCAGACCGCCCTCGATCTTCGCGAGCCCCTCGCGCATATTGTTCTGATACCGTTCCATCACCGGCCCCATATCTTCGACCAGCTCGCACTTCAGAAACAGAATGTCGAACACGCGGCGGCGGCGCGGATCGTTGGCAGTGTCGCGCAGGCAGACCACGCAGACTTCAATCAGGCGTCCGAGCGGATCAGCTTCGTTGGGATCGAGCGACGCCGCCTTCAGTTCGTCGAGCGGCAGCAGCACGCGGTCGAACATTTCGGTGAACAGCTCGCTCTTATGTGCGAAATGCCAATAAATGGCGCCGCGCGTGACGCCCGCGGCCTGCGCGATATCGGCCAGCGACGTGCGCGATACACCCTTCTCGAAGAAGACCTGTTCGGCCGCGTCGAGAATCCGGTTGCGCGTCTCCAGCGCCTCTTCTTTGGTTCTTCTGACCATATTGGTGTAGCCTGCGCTGATCCTGGGGTTTATGCGGACAGTCTTAAGTCGGTCTGATGACGCTTTGACTACTTCTGAAGCGAATTGCGACGCGAATCTGCGGTACCCCAGCCTCGGAAGATATGAATGCACTTTTACATGCATTCATGAATGTATATATAATAGCACCCCACGATCGGATAGCCCAAGTCGTGACGAGCGGTTAATATCCGTCACTGTTGCCTTTCGAAAGCGCTTTCGCGGCCACCAAACGGCGGCGCTGCGCGGCATTCCCCGGTATGGCGCATTCGTAGCAGGGTGCCCTGCAGGCGCAGGTTTGCATCCATGGGCTTCCGGTCGAGCGTCGCGAGACGCTTGTGTGCGCTGTCGTCCCCGGGGTAGGGATGCGCGCACTTTTTCATTTCTCAGTCTTTGACAGAGGTCGCTCCATGCGCGTCGAACGGGTTCCATTCCGCTTAATCAGTGCCGCGACGGCTGCCATCTTGCTGGCGGCGTGCGGACCAAAACAATCTGCCCCGCCGCCACAGACGCCCGAAGTCGGCGTCGTCACCCTCCAGCCGACGACCGTGCCCGTCGTCACCGAACTTCCCGGCCGTACCAGTGCCTTCCTCGTCGCGCAGGTGCGCGCGCGGGTCGACGGCATCGTGCTGCGCCGCGAGTTCACCGAGGGTAGTGAGGTCAAGGCCGGCCAGCGTCTGTACAAGATCGATCCGGCGCCGTACATCGCGTCGTTGAACAACGCGAAGGCATCGCTCGCGAAGGCGCAGGCGAACCTGGTGACGACCACCGCGCAGGCCAATCGCTACAAGGTGCTGGTCGCGGCGAACGCGGTCAGCAAGCAGGACTACGACAACGCGGTCGCCGCCGAAGGCCAGGCTGCCGCCGACGTCGCCGCGGGCAAGGCCGCGGTCGATACCGCGCAGATCAACCTCGGCTATACCGACGTGACCTCGCCCGTGACCGGCCGGATCGGCGTGTCGCAGGTCACGCCGGGCGCCTTCGTGCAGCAGAGCGCGGCCACGCTGATGGCCACGGTCCAGCAGCTCGATCCGGTCTACGCCGACCTCACGCAATCGAGCCTCGAGGGTCTGAAGCTGCGCCGCGAGGTCCAGGAAGGGCGTCTCAAGACGACCGGCCCGGGCGCCGCGCAGGTCACGCTGGTGCTGGAAGACGGCCGCATCTATTCCGAGAAGGGCAAGCTGCAGTTCACCGACGTGACCGTCGACCAGGGCACCGGTTCGGTTACGGTGCGCGCGATCTTCAAGAACCCGAACCACGTGCTGCTGCCGGGCATGTTCGTGCGCGCGAAGATCGACGAGGGCGTCAACCAGAACGCGCTGATCGTGCCGCAAGTCGGCGTCACGCACGACCAGAAGGGTCAGCCCACCGCGCTCGTCGTCGGCAACGACAACAAGGTCGAGCTGCGTCAGCTCGTCACCTCAGGCACCTTCGGCTCGTACTGGGTGGTCTCGGACGGCCTGAAGGCGGGTGACCGCGTGATCGTCCAGGGCACCGACAAGGCGCATCCCGGCCAGCTGGTCAAGCCCGTGCCGGCGCAGCTGCCCGGCAACCCGGCTTCCGACGCCGCCGCAAACGGCGCCCAGACAGGTCAACCCGCGGCTCAGCCTGCCTCCGCCGCTTCGGGCGCGTAATAACAGGGAGCCCGCCTCATGGCAAAGTTCTTTATTGATCGCCCGATTTTTGCATGGGTGATCGCCATCATCCTGATGCTCGCGGGTCTCGCGTCGGTGTTCACGCTGCCGATCGCGCAATACCCGACCATCGCGCCGCCGTCCATCCAGATCAGCGCAACCTATCCGGGTGCTTCGGCGAAGACGGTGGAAAACACCGTTACGCAGGTGATCGAGCAGCAGATGAGTGGTCTGGACCACCTGCTGTACCTCGCGTCGACCTCGGACGACACGGGCACGGCCACCATCACGCTGACGTTCGCGGCCGGCACCAACCCTGACATCGCGCAGGTGCAGGTGCAAAACAAGCTGCAGCTCGCCACGCCGCTGCTGCCGCAAGCGGTGCAGCAGCTCGGCACCAAGGTCACGAAGTCGAGCAGCAGCTTCCTGCTGGTGATGGCGTTCGTGTCGACCGACGGCAGCATGAACAAGTACGACCTCGCGAACTACGTCGCGTCGAACATTCAGGATCCGGTCAGCCGTATCGACGGCGTGGGCACGGTGACGCTGTTCGGCTCGCAGTACGCGATGCGCATCTGGCTCGACGCGAACAAGCTGAATAACTTCGGTCTGACGCCGCTCGATGTCGAAACCGCGCTGCAGGCGCAGAACGTGCAGGTCGCGGGCGGCTCGCTCGGCGGCACGCCGTCGGTGCCGGGTCAGGTGTTGCAGGCCACGATCACGCAGGCGACGCTGCTCAATACCCCCGAGCAGTTCGGCGACATCCTGCTGAAGGTGAATCAGGACGGCTCGCAGGTGCGTCTGCGCGACGTGTCGCGCGTCGAGCTCGGCGGCGAAAACTATAACTTCGACACCAAGTACAACGGTCAGCCGACGGCGGGCTTCGGTATCCAGCTCGCCACGGGCGCGAACGCGCTCGCCACCGCGAAGGCGGTGCGCACGAAGATCGCCGAACTGTCGAAGTACTTCCCGCACGGCCTGGTGGTGCAGTACCCGTACGACACGACGCCGTTCGTGCGCCTGTCGATCGAGGAAGTGGTCAAGACGCTGCTCGAAGGTATCGTGCTGGTGTTCCTCGTCATGTACCTGTTCCTGCAGAACCTGCGCGCTACGCTGATCCCGACGATCGCGGTGCCGGTGGTGCTGCTCGGTACGTTCGCGATCATGAACGTGGTCGGTTTCTCGATCAACACGCTGTCGATGTTCGGTCTCGTGCTCGCGATCGGCCTGCTGGTGGACGACGCGATCGTGGTGGTGGAAAACGTCGAGCGGGTGATGCAGGAGGAGGGCTTATCGCCTCGCGATGCAACCCGCAAGGCGATGGACCAGATCACCGGGGCGCTCGTCGGCGTGGCCCTCGTGCTGTCGGCGGTGTTCGTGCCGGTGGCGTTCTCGGGCGGCTCGGTCGGCGCGATCTACCGGCAGTTCTCGCTGACGATCGTCGCGGCGATGGTGCTGTCCGTGCTCGTCGCGTTGATTCTGACGCCGGCGCTGTGCGCGACGATCCTGAAGCCGATTCCGAAGGGTCATCACGAAAAAGCGACCGGCTTCTTCGGCTGGTTCAACCGTACCTTCAACACGAGCCGCGACAAGTACCACTCGGGCGTGCACCACGTGATCAAGCGCTCGGGCCGCTGGCTCATCATCTACATGGTGGTGATCTTCGCGGTGGGGCTGCTGTTCGTGCGTCTGCCGAAGTCGTTCCTGCCTGACGAAGACCAGGGCACGATGTTCGTGCTGGTGCAAACGCCGTCGGGTTCCACGCAGGAAACTACCGCGCGCGCGCTGAAGGACGTGTCGGACTACCTGCTGAACGAGGAGAAGGCGATCGTCGAATCGACCTTCACGGTGAACGGCTTCAGCTTCGCGGGTCGTGGCCAGAACGCGGGTCTCGTGTTCGTGCGGATGAAGGACTACGCGCAGCGCCAGCACGCGGACCAGAAGGTGCAAGCGCTGGTGGGCCGTCTCTACATGCACTTCAGCACCTACAAGAACGCGACGGTGTTCCCGGTCAATCCGCCGTCGATTCCTGAACTCGGCACCGCGGCGGGCTTCGACTTCCAGCTGCAGGACCGCGCGGGTATCGGTCACGCGAAGCTGATGGAAGCGCGCAACATGCTGCTCGGTCTGGCGGCGAAAGATCCGACGCTCGCGCAGGTGCGTCCGAACGGCCTGAACGATACGCCGCAGTTCAAGGTGAGCATCGACCACGAGAAGGCTTCGGCGCAGGGTGTTTCGCTCGCCTCGATCGACCAGACGTTCTCGATCGCATGGGCCTCGGCGTATGTGAACAACTTCCTCGACACCGACGGCCGGATCAAGAAGGTCTACCTGCAGGGCGACGCACCGTTCCGGATGAAACCGGAAGACGTGAATGCCTGGTTCGTGCGCAACGGCGCGGGCGCGATGGTGCCGTTCTCGGCCTTCGCGAGCACCGAGTGGACCTTCGGTTCGCCGAAGCTCGAGCGCTACAACGGTATTTCGTCGGTGGAAATCCAGGGTGCGGCCGCGCCGGGCAAGTCGACCGGTCAGGCGATGGCGGCGATGGAACGGATCGTCACCAAGCTGCCGGCGGGAGTCGGCTACGAGTGGACGGGTCTGTCGCTGCAAGAGCGTCAGTCGGGTTCGCAGGCGCCAATTCTGTACGGCATCTCGATTCTCGTCGTGTTCCTGTGTCTCGCGGCGCTGTATGAAAGCTGGTCGATCCCGTTCTCGGTGATCATGGTGGTGCCGCTCGGTGTGATCGGCGCACTGCTGGCCGCGACGCTGCGCGGGCTCGAGAACGACGTGTTCTTCCAGGTGGGTCTGCTGACCACCGTGGGTCTGTCGGCGAAGAACGCGATTCTGATCGTGGAATTCGCGCGAGAACTGCAGCAGAGTGGAGGCATGGGACCGATCGAAGCCGCGCTCGAAGCGGCGCGTCTGCGGTTGCGTCCGATCCTGATGACCTCGCTCGCGTTCATTCTCGGCGTGCTGCCGCTCGCGATCAGTAACGGCGCGGGGTCGGCCAGCCAGCACGCGATCGGTACCGGCGTGATCGGCGGCATGTTGACGGCGACCTTCCTCGCGATCTTCATGATCCCGATGTTCTTCGTCGTGATTCGCGCGAAGTTCGGCGGTGAGAAGGAAGACCCGGATGAGGCGCTGCGCCACTATGAACAGCACCATCCGCACGATCCGCAAGGCGGCGCGCCGGGTGGCACGACCGACGGGTCGGATGGCAATGGCTCGGGCAAGGATGGGCATTGAGATGCAAAAACACTCTTTGATTGCAGTGGCGGTCGCGCTGCTCGCCACGGGTTGCACGCTGGCGCCGCACTACCAGCGGCCCGCCGCGCCCGTGACGGCGACTTTCCCGACGGGCGGCGTGTACGACCAGCAGCCGGGCGCGCAGGGCGCGCGCGGCGCGAACGGCCTGGCTGCCGCCGACATCGGCTGGCGCGACTTCTTCGTCGATCCGCGTCTGCAGCAGCTGATCGAAATCGCGCTGAAGAACAACCGTGATCTGCGTGTGTCGGTGCTGAACATGCAGGCGTCGGCGGCGCAGTACCGTATCGTGCGCGCGGGCCTGTTCCCGACGCTCGACGCCGCGGCTTCGCAAAGCCGGCAGCGCACGCCGCGCGATCTGCTGGCGTTGCCCAACGGCCCGACGATTACCAACACGTATTCGGTGGGCTTGAACGCGTCGTGGGAAATCGACTTCTTCGGGCGCGTGCAGAGCCTGAAGGATCAGGCGTTGGCCACGTACCTCGGCACCGCGCAGGCGCGCAAGTCCGCGGAAATCGCGCTGGTGTCGCAGGTGGCGAACCAGTACATGACGGTGCTCGAACTGGACGATCTGCTGACGGTCACGCAGAACACGCTGAAGACGGCGCAGGAGTCGTTTCGGATCACCAAGCTGCAGTTCGACAACGGCACCGGTTCGGAACTCGATCTGCGCCAGTCGCAAACGGTTGTCGAAACCGCGAGCGCGGACCTGCAGGCGCAGATGCGTTTGCGGGCTCAGGCTGACAACGCGCTGGTGCTGCTGATCGGCGAGCCGTTGCCGGCTGATCTTGCGCCAGGCCTGCCGCTGAGCGACCAGAGCCTGCTCACGGATATTCCGGCGGGCCTGCCGTCCGATCTGCTGACGCGCCGTCCCGACATCATGGAGGCCGAGGAAAATCTGCTCGCGGCCAACGCGAACATCGGCGCGGCGCGCGCCGCGTTCTTCCCGAAGGTCACACTGACCGGCAGCGCCGGCACGCTGAGCCCGACGCTCGGCGGGCTGTTCAAGCCGGGTTCGGCGGCGTGGAGCTTCGCGCCGTCGATCACGCTGCCGATCTTCGAGGGCGGTCAGAACATGGCCAACCTCGATCTCGCCAACATCGAGAAGAACGTGCAGATCGCCACGTATGAAAAGGCGATCCAGACGGCCTTCCGCGAAGTGGCGGACGGACTGGCCGCGCGCGGCACGTACGACGAGCAGATCGCGGCGCTCGAGCGGGATGTCGCGGCCGAGCAGCGCCGGCTGGATCTGTCGACCCTCCGTTATACGAGCGGTGTCGACAGCTATCTTTCGGTGCTGACCGCGCAGACCTCGTTGTACGAGGCTCAGCAGGCGCTGGTCACCGCGCGCATGGAACGTCTGCAGAACCTGGTCACGCTGTACCAGGCGCTCGGCGGCGGCTGGATCGAGCACAACGGCGACCAGCCGCGTCCCGCCGACGCGCCGGTCGACTACGGTGCGGCGAGCGCACCGGTCGCGGCTTCGGCGGCGACGGCAGGGTAAGCGCTGCGGCTCGATGAACCGCTGAAGTAAAGCAAAAACGCCACGGCATGCCGTGGCGTTTTTGTTGATTCGCGGCGTTCGGTGCCGCTCGCCGCATCATCGCTGCATCAAAAGCTCAATGCAGATCCGCCGCCCGCAGCATCTCGTTGCTCTGCGGTGCGCCGCCCGCGCTGGCGTCGAGATCGTGCCCGGCGCGGCGAAGCTCGCTCTTCGCCATCTTCTCGCTCTTCACGCCGTTGAAGATCAGGTTCAGCGCGACCGCCGACACCGACGCGAGCAGAATCCCGCTATGTAGCAGCGGCGACAACGCCGGCGGCAGTTGCGAGAAGAAGTGCGGCGAGACGACCGGCACGAGGCCGAGCCCGATGCTGACCGCGACGATGAAGAGGTTGTGCTGATTCCTCACGAAGTCGACGCGCGACAGCACCTTGATGCCGTTCGCCGCGACCATGCCGAACATCACGATGCCCGCGCCGCCGAGCACGAACGCCGGCACCGACGCGACCACCTGCGCCATCTTCGGGAAGAGGCCGAGCAGCACGAGGATCACGCCGCCCATCGCGCAAACGAAGCGGCTCTTCACGCCGGTCACGCCGATCAACCCGACGTTCTGCGAGAACGACGTATGCGGGAACGAGTTGAAGATGCCGCCGATCAGCGTGCCGAGACCGTCGACGCGCAAGCCACGCACCAGCGTTTTCTGATCGACCGGACGATCGACCATGTCGCCGACCGCGAGAAACATGCCGGTCGATTCGATGAACGTGACGAACATCACGGTGACCATCGTCGCGATCGACAGCGGATCGAAGTGCGGCAGACCGAAGTGGAACGGCATCACGAAGCCGACCCACGGCGCGTGCATGACGCCGTCCAGGTTGACGCGGCCGAGCATCAGCGCGATCGCGAAGCCCGCGACGATGCCGAGCAGCACCGAGATATTGGCGACGAACCCCCTGGCAAACCTGTTGATCAGCAGGATCAGCGTCAGCACGAGCAGCGCCAGGCCGAGATATACCGGATTGCCGTAGTCGGGATTGCCGACACCGCCGGCCGCCCAGTTGATACCGACCTCCATCAGCGACAGGCCGATCACCGAAATCACGACGCCGATCACGACCGGCGGGAAGAAGCGCAACAGCTTGCCGACCGCGGGCGCGAGCAGAATGCCGATCACGCCGGCCGCGATCGTCGAGCCGAAGATGTCGAGGATGCCGAGCGAAGGATTGGTGCCGATCGCGACCATCGGGCCGACGGCCGCGAACGTGCAGCCCATGATGACGGGCAGGCGGATGCCGAAGATCCACAGTCCGAGCGTCTGGATCAGCGTGGCGATGCCGCAGGAAAACAGATCGGCGCTGATCAGGAAGGCGACCTGGTCTTTAGGCAGCTTCAGCGCCGCGCCGATGATCAGCGGCACCGCGACCGCGCCAGCGTACATGACCAGCACGTGCTGGATGCCGAGAGTGAGCAACTGGCCCGCCGGTAGGCGCTCGTCGCACGGGTGAACCGTGTTCGCTTGCATATCGTCTGTCTCCACCATCTCGTTTTGGGATGACTCCAAGGTATCGGGGACGAAAAGTCGCAACAAGACCATACGTGGCTATTCCGGCATTCCCGGCGACGATATGCAGAGACCTGTTTTGAAAGGCAAATTAAAGCCACGCGTGGGACGGATCGGCCGTCGGACGCCAGAGAACCCTATGCAGTGGGGGCCGCGGGCGGTGCATGGCGTGCGCGGCGCGGGTTCGTCGCGCGAGGGGATATGTGTGAGAATCAATGACGTGTATCACGCTTCACGCATAGTCCTGTTTTGATGACGCTCGCAGCACGGCGGGGTTAACCCGCGAATGGTTTTTTTCGCGTGTTTTCCGAGCCGTTTGTTCAACGTTCGCGGCGTCTGTGCAGCTTCGCCCTTGAGCTTCGCTTTCCCACTTCGTCGCCAGTCTCGCTGGCTCCTTCTTCACCTCGTTTCAACGTCCCTGCGCTCATGAGTTTTCTCGGCATCGACCTCGGCACCGGCTCCCTGAAAGCGGCAATCGTCGACGAACATGGACGCGAGCAGGCGGTATCGAGCGTCGCTTATGCGCTCGTTACGCCGCACGCGGGTTGGGCCGAAATCGACGTCGAGACCTGGTGGAACGCGCTCGTCCATGCGATGGCGGGCCTGCCGCGCGAGCTGCGTGACGGCGTGCGCGCGATTGGCTTCTCTGGCCAGATGCACGGCGTCGTGCTGCTCGATGCAAACGGCGCAGCGGTGCGGCGCGCCATGCTGTGGCCGGACTCACGCGCGCTCGCCATGCTCGACGCGTGGCCCGAGCCGCAACCGAATCCGGTCGCGCCCGGCATGGCCGGACCGCTGCTGCGCTGGCTCGTGCTGCAAGAGCCGGATGCCGCGCGCCGCACGCGCTGGGCGCTGCAGCCGAAGGACTGGCTGCGCGTCGCGCTCGGCGGCGCGTGCGTGACCGATGCGTCCGACGCGTGCGCGACCGCGCTCGCCGATCCCGCCGGCGCGTGGGACACGGCGCTTCTGCAACGCCTCGAGATTCCGCCCGAGTGGTTCGCGCCTGTGGCGCCGTCGTATGCGGCGGCGGGCGCGCTGTCGCCGCAGGCCGCGCAGGCACTTGGCTTACTGGCCGGTATCGTGCTCGCCACCGGCGCCGCGGATACGCCGTGCGCGGCGCTCGGCAGCGGACTCGTGCGTGACGGCGACGCGCTGCTGACGACCGGCACCGGCGGACAGATCGTCGTGCTCGCGAACGACGAGCCTGCGCCGCTGAAGGGCTTGCATCGCTATCGCGCGGCGAGCGATCACTGGTATCGGATGGCGGCGATGCAGAACGTCGGCATCGCGCTGGAGCGGGTGCGCGGGTGGCTGTCGTTTGGGTGGGCGGAGGCTTACCGAGAGGCATTTGACGATGCGGCTGATGCAAGCGCTCATGCCGCCGCTGAAGTGGCGTCGACGCTGAGCTTCCTGCCGTACCTGACCGGCGAGCGCACGCCGTGGCTGAACCCGCAGGCGCGCGGCGGCTGGCTCGGTTTGTCGCTCGAGCATACGCGCGGCGCGATGATGCGTGCCGCGTTCGAGGGCGTCGCGTTCTCGTTGCGCGCGGGGCTCGACGCGATTCGCGCGAGCGGCGCGCCGGTGACGGCGCTCAAGCTCGCGGGCGGCGGCTCCGTCGATGCGCGCTGGCGACAACTGCTCGCCGATGCGCTCGACGTCGACCTGCATGCGGTCGATTGCCCGAACGCGGCGCCGCGCGGCGCGGCGATCCTCGGCGGTCTCGCGTGCGGCCACTGGCAGACGCGCGATCTCGCCGCGCTCGCGCCGGGCGCGACGCGCGTCGCGGGTCCACGAGGCGATGCGGCGCTTGCTGAACGCTATGCGCGCTTCGTCGATCTGTATGTCCGGGTCGAGCCGTGGTTCGGTGGTAGCGCGCCGTGCGAAGCGCAGTGACAGCGAGGGCGTTGAACACGGTGCCGAGCGCAGCCATCGGCGACGCAGCCTTCACGCACTATGCAATACCATGACGCTTTTCGCGCGCCACGTAGTCGCCGGCACGCGATGCCATTTCGCATTCACGCACTCACGGACTCACGGACTCACAGGAGCATTGACGATGAAGACCAAAGCAGCAATCGCATGGAAAGCCGGCGCCCCGTTGACGATCGAGGAAGTCGATCTCGAAGGTCCGCGCGCCGGTGAGGTCCTGATCGAAGTGAAGGCGACGGGCATCTGCCACACCGACTACTACACGCTGTCGGGCGCCGATCCCGAAGGCATCTTCCCGGCGATTCTCGGCCACGAAGGCGCGGGCGTGATCGTCGATGTCGGGCCGGGCGTCGGCACGCTGAAGAAGGGCGATCACGTGATTCCGCTCTACACGCCCGAATGCCGTCAGTGCAAGTTCTGCCTGTCGCGCAAAACGAATCTCTGCCAGGCGATCCGCGCGACGCAGGGCAAAGGCCTGATGCCCGACGCGACCTCGCGCTTCTCGCTCGATGGCAAGCCGCTGTTTCACTACATGGGGACGTCGACGTTCTCGAACTACATCGTCGTGCCGGAGATCGCGGTCGCGAAGGTGCGTGAAGACGCGCCGTTCGACAAGATCTGCTACATCGGCTGCGGTGTGACGACCGGCGTCGGCGCGGTCGTGTATTCGGCGAAGCTCGAGGCGGGTGCGAACGTGGTGGTGTTCGGGCTCGGCGGTATCGGGCTGAACGTGATTCAAGGCGCGAAGATGGTCGGCGCGGACAAGATCATCGGTGTCGATCTCAACCCGGGCCGCGTCGAGCTAGCGAAGAAGTTCGGCATGACGCACTTCATCAACCCGAACGAAGTCGAGAACGTCGTCGATCACATCGTGCAGTTGACCGACGGCGGCGCCGACTACTCGTTCGAATGCATCGGCAACGTGAAGGTGATGCGCCAGGCGCTCGAATGCACGCACAAGGGTTGGGGGCAGTCGTTCATCATCGGCGTCGCGGCGGCGGGCGAGGAGATCAGCACGCGGCCGTTCCAACTGGTGACGGGCCGCGAGTGGAAGGGCTCGGCGTTCGGCGGCGCGCGAGGCCGCACCGACGTGCCGAAGATCGTCGACTGGTACATGGAAGGCAAGATCAATATCGACGATCTGATTACGCACCGTCTGCCGCTCGAGCGCATCAACGAGGGCTTCGAGCTGATGAAGAAGGGCGAGTCGATCCGCTCGGTCGTGCTCTACTAAGCGAGGAGCGTCGCGATGCTCGAACTACTATCGTCGCACGCCTGCCACGGCGGCGAGCAGCGCTTTTACCGGCACGAGTCGCGCACCATCGGTCTGCCGATGCGCTTCTCGGTCTATCTGCCGCCGCAGGCGTTGCGGGGCAATGCGAAGGTGCCCGCGCTGTTCTACCTCCCGGGGCTGACCTGCACCGAAGAGACGTTCGCGATCAAGGCCGGCGCGCAGCGCTTCGCGGCCCGGCCCGGCATCGCGCTGATCGCGCCGGATACGAGCCCTCGCGGCGCGGGCGTGCCAGGCGAGAGCGATGCGTGGGACTTCGGCGTCGGCGCGGGCTTTTATGTCGATGCGACCGAGCAGCCGTGGGCGCGGAACTACCGCATGTACTCGTATGTGCGCGACGAGCTGCGCGAAACGGCGCTTGCGAACCTGCCGATCGATGGCGCGCGTCTCGGCATCTTCGGTCATTCGATGGGCGGCCACGGCGCGCTGATGCTCGCGCTGCGCAATCCGGACATTTATCGGTCGGTGTCGGCGTTCGCGCCGATCGCGGCGCCGATGCGTTGTCCCTGGGGCGAGAAGGCGTTTAGCGGTTATCTCGGCGAGAACCGCGAAGCGTGGAAGCAGTACGACGCGAGCGAGCTGGTTTCGCACGCGACGCACAAGTTCGCGGAAGGGATTCTCGTCGATCAGGGGCTCGCGGATCAGTTCCTGCCCACGCAGCTCAATCCCGACGTGTTCGAAGCGGCGTGCAAGGCCGCGGGGCAGCCACTGACGTTGCGCCGGCATGCGGGTTACGACCACGGCTACTACTTCATCTCGACGTTCGTCGAGGATCATCTCGCGCATCATGCGAAGGTGTTGCTCGGCTGAAAACGTCGGGTAGCGCGGGATGAAATAAAAAACGGCGGCACGTCACGTGCCGCCGTTTTTTCGTGTGATCGGCGTAAGCGCCGCTCAATGCCGCTTCAACAGACTCCCGCCATACACCACCGCCGACAGCGCGGTGATCCAGAAGCTCGTCGGGCAATCGGTATAGAACGCGAGCGTCAGCCCGAGCCACGCCTGCGCGAGCGCGAACACGGCCGCGAGCACGAGACCCGTCGACAGCCGCGTGCTCAGGTTCTGCGCGGCGGCGGCCGGCCCCACCATCAGCGTGAACACGAGCAGCACGCCGACGATCTGCGTGCAAGCGGCGACGGCCAGCGCGGCGATCGCGAGAAACAGCACCGACACGCGGCGCAGCGACACGCCCTTCGCTTCGGCCAGCTCCGGTTGCAGCGACGCGAACAGCAGCGGCCGCATGATGGCCGCGAGCGCGGCCAGACTGACGACGCCCAACGCCGCGAGCACACCGAGCGTCGCTGCATTGACGCCGAGCACGTTGCCAAACAGCAGCGCCGTCACCTGCGTCGCGTAGGCGGTGAAGAAATGCAGAAACAGCAGCCCAAAGCCGAGCGACAAGGAAAGGATTACGCCGATCGCGACGTCGCGGCCGGCGAGCCGTTCGCCGAGCGCGCCCATGCCCACACCGGCCGCGAGCGTGAAGCCGATCATCCCCCAGATAGGCGAGATGCCGATCAGCACCGCGCCGGTCGCGCCGGTGAAGCCGACGTGCGACAGCGCGTGGCCCGCGAAAGTCTGTCCGCGCATCACGAGAAAATAGCCGACCACGCCGGCCAGCACCGCGACGATCCCCGAGGCCGCGAATGCGTTCACCATGAAATCGTATTCAAACATCGTGCGTGTGTCCGTCGCGTAAGTCGTGCGGGTTTGGGCGACTGTGTGAGTGGCCGTGCGAATGCGTATGTCCGCCGTCCTCGTCGTGTTCGTGCTCGTGATCGTGCTTCTCGACTTCGACGCCGCCCGACATCACGAAGATGCGGCCGTTCACGCGCATCACGTCGATCGGCGAGCCGTACAGACGCGACAGCACCGGCCGCGTGATCACTTCGTCGACGGTGCCGAGCGCCGCGACGCCGCTGCCGAGATACAGCACGCGATCGATCGAGTTCAGCAGCGGATTGAGTTCGTGCGCGGAGAACAGCACCGCGATGCCGAGCTCCTGCTGCACGCGCCGCACCAGTTCGACGACGCTCTTCTGGTGATGCGGATCGAGACTGATCAACGGTTCGTCGAGCAGCAGCAGTTTCGGATTGCCGAGCAGGCATTGCGCGAGCAGGAGCCGCTGCCGTTCGCCGCCCGACAACTCCGACAGTGGCCGCTTCGACAGATTCGTCCCGTCGACGAGCTCGAGCACCCGATCGACGTCCGCGCGCGTTTTTGCATCCGCATGCGGCAAGCCCCAGCGATGACCATCGGCTGCCATCGCGACCAGATCGCGGCCGCGCACGCGACGGCCGGCGAGCGCGCTGCGCGTCTGCGGCATATAGCCGATCGACGCGTTGCCGCGCTCGACCGTCTGCCCGAGCACGCGGATCGCGCCGCCCACGGCCGGCACGAGGCCGAGCACCGCGCGCATCAGCGTCGTCTTGCCCGCGCCGTTTGGCCCGAGCACGCCGATGAACTCGCCCTGGTTCACGACGAAGCTGGTATCGCGCAGGATCGTGCGGCCGCCCAGATCGAGCGTCGCGTTGTCGAGTTCGAGCACGGGCCGGTCGCCGCGCGCGGTGGGTGCGCCTGATTGCGCACCTGCTGGCGTTTGATGGCCAGTCGGAATCATGGAGCCTTTCCTTGCGCGTTCGCGCTGGTCGCGCCAATCGCGCCGTTCGTGTCACCCGCCGCGAGCGCTTTCTGCAACGCATCGAGCTGCGTCAGCATCCACGTCTGATAGGTCTTGCCGGGCGGCAGGGTTTCGGTGACGCTCATCGTCGGTACCTTCGATTGTTGCGCGAGCTTCAGCATGCGTTTGGTCAGCGCCTCGGTGGCCTGGCTGTTATAGATCAGCACGCGCACGCGCCGCTCGCGCAGATCGCGTTCGAACGCGGCGATATCGGCCGCGCTCGCTTCGGTGTCGTTCATCGTGGCGAGCTGGAAGCGCTGGTTGCGCATGGCGAGGCCAATCGCGTCAGACATATAGCCGAACACCGGCTCCGTCGCCGTGACCGGCAAGCCCGCATAGCGGCCGTGCAGCTCGGCGACCTTCGCGTCGATCGGCTTCAGCGAATCGAGAAACTTCGCGAGGTTCGCATCGTACGCCGGCTTGTGCGCCGGGTCAGCAGCGCTGAGTGCGTCGCAGACCGCGCGCGCGACTTTCGGCATCGTCGCCGGGTCGTACCACAGGTGCGGATTGTCGCCGCCTTTTTTGCCGACGAGGTCGGCCGCGACGATCACTGTGCGATGCGCGCCTTTCGACGCGGCCAGCAGCTTCGCCATCCACGGATCGTAGTCGGCGCCGTTGTAGACGACGAGGCTCGCGTGCTGCAACGCGCGCGCGGTGGCCGGGCTCGCTTCGAACAGATGCGGGTCCTGGTCCGGGTTGCTGAGGATGCTGGTCACGTCGACGCGATCGCCGCCGAGTTGCCGGACCACGTCGCCATAAAAGTTCTCCGCGGCGACGACCGGAATTTTCGCGTCGGCGGCGAACGCGTTGTGGCCGAAGCCGAGCGCCGCGATCGCGAGCAGACAGGTGTACAGGGTGCGCACAGACGTCGAACGCTTCAGCGCGCGGTGCGCTCTGGACAACATCAAGCCGATTGTTTTCATCGTTGTTTCCTGCTGGGTGAGAGTTGAATCAGCCACTCGCGGTGGCAAGGCCAAATACAGGGTGGCGCTTAGCGCGGCGCCGCGCGCCTGATCAGGACGAAGTGCCTGCTGCGCCGCCGGCGCCGCCAGGCTTCGCCGCTCGCGCACATGGTCCGCACAGTCCACTTAGCTCGATCACCTGACGATGCACCTCGAAGCCATGCGCGGGTGCGCTGTGCGACAGGCGGTCGGCGAGCTCGTCGCCGGGAATCTCGACGGTCGCGCCGCAACCGTCGCATATCAGGAACTGGCTGCGATGCGGCACGCCGATTTCGCAGCAGGCGACGAACGCGTTCTTCGATTCGATCCGGTGCACGAAGCCGTGCGCGACGAGGAAGTCGAGCGCGCGATAGACGGTGGTCGGCGGCATGCGACCGCGCTCGGGGGCGAGCGCGTCGAGCAACTCGTACGCGCCGACCGGCCGCTCGCTCGCGACGATCGCCGCGTACACCTGGCGGCGCAGCGGCGTCAGCGCGAGCCCCTGCGCCGCAGCGTGCGCGTCCGCATGCGCGAGCCGCATGGCGTGCTGTTCGGCGAGCGAGGTAGTCATCGGCGTGAATCTCCTGACATGGCGGCCCCGAGCGGGCTGCAAGGTCGAAATGATATAACGTAGCGCGATTTTTTGTCAGCGGCGCGAATCTTCGCACGGCGGCACGCAGCGAACGCGTCGTGGCGACCCGTGGCGCAATCGGCTCGCTCCTGCCGCGCTGCACCATCGAAATTCGTCCGCGTGCCTTGACATGATCCGGTCCGTATCCGATCATTCGATCACTAGCCGAGCAATTGTTCGCGTGATGCGCGTTCGCTCACCGCGCGCCAAAATGTAAAAACGAAGCGGAGACAGGCAGTGGCACGATTGCAGGACAAAGTCGCCATTCTGACGGGCGCGGCCAGCGGTATCGGTGAAGCGGTAGCCCGGCGCTATCTCGACGAGGGCGCGCGCTGCGTGCTGGTCGACGTGAAGCCGACCGACAGCCTCGGCGGCGCGCTGCGCGGCATCTACGGCGAGCGCGTGTTGAGCGTCAGCGCCGACGTCCGGCGCCGCGAGGACATCGAGCGCATCGTCACGAGCACGCTCGGCTGCTTCGGCCAGATCGACATCCTGTTCAACAATGCGGCGCTCTTCGACATGCGCCCGCTCCTCGACGAATCCTGGGACGTGTTCGACCGCCTGTTCGCGGTCAACGTGAAGGGCATGTTCTTCCTGATGCAGGCGGTCGCGCGGCAGATGGTCGAGCAGGGCCGCGGCGGCAAGATCATCAACATGTCGTCGCAGGCCGGGCGGCGCGGCGAGGCGCTCGTGTCGCACTACTGCGCGACCAAGGCGGCGGTGTTGAGCTATACGCAGTCCGCGGCGCTCGCGCTCGCGCCGCATAAGATCAATGTGAACGGCATCGCGCCGGGCGTCGTCGACACGCCGATGTGGAACGAGGTCGACGCGCTGTTCGCGCGCTACGAGAACCGGCCGCTCGGCGAGAAGAAGCGCCTCGTCGGCGAGGCCGTGCCGCTCGGCCGCATGGGCGTGCCCGACGACCTGACCGGCGCCGCGCTGTTCCTCGCGTCGGCCGATGCCGACTACATCACCGCGCAGACGCTGAACGTCGACGGCGGTAACTGGATGAGCTGAATAAAGAGCAGGGAGCGGGCACGTTGACTGCTCCGAGCGGCGCGTCATTCCGTCAAACGAACGCAGCATCACATAACGTACGAGAAAGGAGACAACGATGAAACCAGCTTTCAAATTCGCGCTGAAGGCGGCCGGTGCCGGCGCGGCCACCTGCTTCGCGCTGAGCGCATCGGCGGCGACGGTGACGATCGCGACGCTGAACAATCCGGACATGATCGAGTTGAAGAAGCTGTCGCCCGCGTTCGAAAAAGCGAATCCGGACATCAAGCTGAACTGGGTGATCCTCGAGGAAAACGTGCTGCGTCAGCGCGCGACGACCGACATCACGACCGGCAGCGGCCAGTTCGACGTAATGACGATCGGCGCGTATGAAACCCCGCAATGGGGCAAGCGCGGCTGGCTCGCGCCGATCACCAACCTGCCGGCGAGCTATGACCTCAACGACGTCGTGAAGACGGCCCGCGACGGTCTGTCCGCGAACGGCCAGCTGTACGCGCTGCCGTTCTACGTCGAAAGCTCGATGACCTATTACCGCAAGGATCTGTTCGACAAGGCCGGCCTGAAGATGCCCGACCAGCCGACCTACGACCAGATCGGCCAATTCGCCGACAAGCTCACCGACAAGTCCAAGGAGCAATACGGCATCTGCCTGCGCGGCAAGGCGGGCTGGGGCGAGAACATGGCGTACGCCACGACGGTCGTGAACACCTTCGGCGGCCGCTGGTTCGACGAGAAGTGGCACGCGCAGCTGACGTCGCCGGAATGGAAGAAGGCGATAACGTTCTACGTCGATCTGCTGAGGAAGGACGGCCCTCCGGGAGCGAGCTCGAACGGCTTCAACGAAAACCTGACGCTGATGTCGTCGGGCAAGTGCGCGATGTGGATCGACGCGACGGTCGCGGCCGGCATGCTGTACAACAAGCAGCAGTCGCAGATCGCCGACAAGGTCGGCTTCGCCGCCGCGCCGATCGAGGTCACGCCGAAGGGCTCGCATTGGCTGTGGGCCTGGGCGCTCGCGATTCCGAAGTCGTCGAAGCAGCAAGATGCGGCGAAGAAGTTCATCGAGTGGGCGACCTCGAAGGAGTACATTGAAATGGTCGCGAAGGATGAGGGCTGGGCCTCGGTGCCGCCGGGCACGCGCGAGTCCACCTACGCGCGCCCCGAGTACAAGCAGGCCGCGCCGTTCGGCGACTTCGTGCTAAAGGCGATCCAGACCGCCGACCCGGATCATCCGACCTTGAAGCCGGTCCCGTACACGGGTGTGCAGTTCGTCGGAATTCCCGAATTCCAGTCGTTCGGCACGGTGGTCGGGCAGAGCATCTCCGGCGCGATCGCCGGTCAGATGACGGTCGACCAGGCACTCGAGGCCGGCAACGCGGCCGCGAATCGCGCGGTCAAGCAGGCGGGTTATCAGAAGTAACCCGGCAGGCCGCCGCATCGACCGATGCGGCTCATGCAGCAGGGCGGCCGTTCGTCTGCGCCCGATGCGATGCGGCGCGTGTCGTGCGCCATTCAGGCACGGCACGCCGCGTCGCACATACGCGGCTCCGGCGAACGCTCCGCGCATTACCGAACAGGTGGTCCATCATGCGTCCTTTGCGCCTACCTCTGATGCAAACCCATCCCCAGACAGAAAAAGAACGCGAGGAGCGTAAGGCCAATTCGGCCCGCTGGCTCGTGGCGCCGTCGGTCGGCGTGCTCGTGCTGTGGATGGTCATTCCGCTCGCGATGACGATCTGGTTCTCGTTCTCGCACTACAACCTGCTCAATCCCGATCTGCGCGGCTTCGCAGGTCTCGACAACTACCGCTATCTCGCGACCGATCCGTCGTTCGGTCCGTCGATCGCGCATACGATCGAGCTGATCGTGTGGGTGCTCGTGATCACCGTGGGCGGCGGCGTGCTGATGGCGATCCTGTTCGACCGCAAGTTCTACGGGCAGGGCGTGGCACGCCTGCTCGCGATCGGCCCGTTCTTCGTGATGCCGACGGTCAGCGCGCTGATCTGGAAGAACATGATCCTGCACCCGGTGTACGGCCTCGTCGCGCAGGGCATGCGGGCACTCGGCATGCAGCCGATCGACTGGTTCGCCGACTATCCGCTGACCGCGGTGATCATGATCGTCGCGTGGCAGTGGCTGCCGTTCGCGTTCCTGATCCTGTTCACGTCGATCCAGTCGCTCGACCAGGAGCAGAAGGAAGCCGCGAAGATCGACGGCGCCGGTCCGTTCTCGATGTTCTTCTACATCACGCTGCCGCACCTGCGACGTGCGATCGCGGTCGTCGTGATGATGGAGACGATTTTCCTGCTGTCGATCTTCGCCGAGATCTATACGACCACGGGCGGCGGTCCGGGCAACGCGACCACCACCTTGTCGTACCTGATCTTCGCGCTGGGCCTGCAACAGTTCGACGTCGGTCTCGCCTCGGCGGGCGGTATTCTCGCGGTCGTGCTGGCCAACATCGTGTCGATCTTCCTCGTGCGGATGCTCGCGAAGAACCTGAAAGGGGAGTACGAAAAATGAGCCACGTTGCCTCCACTACGGCATCGACGACGCAGCCGGTCGCGGTGCCGACCAAATCGCCGTTCGACACGATTCGTCGCGGCATTCCCGGCGTGATCGCGTGGCTCGTCGCGCTGCTGCTGTTCTTCCCGATCTTCTGGATGACGATCACCGCGTTCAAGACCGAGCAGCAGGCCTATGCGTCGTCGCTGTTTTTCGTGCCGACGCTCGACAGCTTCCGCGAGGTGTTCGCGCGTAGCAACTACTTCGCGTTCGCGTGGAACTCGATACTGATCTCGGTCGGCGTCACACTGCTGTGCCTGATCCTCGCGGTGCCGTGCGCGTACGCGATGGCGTTTTTCCCGACGCGCCGCACGCAGAAAGTGCTGCTGTGGATGCTGTCGACGAAGATGATGCCGTCGGTCGGCGTGCTGGTGCCGATCTATCTGCTGTGGAAAAACAGCGGCCTTCTGGATACCGTGTCGGGCCTGATCATCGTCTACACGCTGATCAATCTGCCGATCGCGGTCTGGATGGCGTTCACGTACTTCGCCGAGATTCCGCGCGACATTCTCGAAGCCGGGCGCATCGACGGCGCGGCGACGTGGCAGGAGATCGTCTATCTGCTGATGCCGATGGCGCTGCCCGGGCTCGCGTCGACCGCGCTGTTGCTCGTGATCCTGTCGTGGAACGAGGCGTTCTGGAGCATCAACCTGTCGAGCTCGAACGCGGCGCCGCTGACCGTGTTCATTGCGTCGTATTCGAGTCCTGAAGGGTTGTTCTGGGCCAAGTTGTCGGCCGCTTCGTTGCTGGCGGTCGCGCCGATCCTGATCGTCGGCTGGCTGTCGCAGAAGCAGTTGGTGCGCGGGCTCACGTTCGGGGCCGTCAAATGACGGCTGGCCCGGGCATCGTGCGCTATGCGTTGATCTGCGATTGCGACGGCGTGCTGATCGACAGCGAAGCGGTGGCCGCGCGCATGCTGGTGCGCGAACTCGAGGCGCGCTGGCCCGGCATCGACGCCGCGCCGGTCGTGCTGCCGCTGCTCGGGCTGCGCATCGAGCGCGTGTTGCAGGACACCGCGACTCAGCTCGGCAAACAGCTCGGCGCCGACGATATCGATGCGATCCGCCGCGCGGTCGAAGCGGCGGCGATCGAGGCGCCCGCCGTCGACGGCATCGAGATGGCGCTGACCCAGGTGCCGCTCGTCAAAGGCTGCGCGAGCAATAGCTTCCGGCCCTACGTCGAGACGGTGCTGGCGCGCACGGGCCTGAAGCGTTTCTTCGGCGAGCGGCTGTTCTGCGCCGATGCGGTGCCGAATCCGAAGCCCGCGCCGGACGTGTATCTGGCGGCGGCGCAAGGCTTCGGGCTCGCGCCGGGTGCGTGCCTCGTCGTCGAGGACAGCGTGACCGGCGTCACGGCGGCGGCCACGGCGGGCATGGCGGTGCTGGGGTTTATCGGCGGCGGTCATGCGAGCGATGCGCAGATCGATCGATTGCACGCGGCGGGCGCGCGTCATGTGTTCGAGGACATGCGGCAGTTGCCCGACCTCGTCGCGCAATGGACGCTCTCGGCGACGGCCGCGGCGCCATGAGCGCACGAATGCACGCGACACGACACGGCATCAGGTAGCAGCATGAAGTAACGGGCAGCATCGAACGGCATTACACGGAGACACATCATGGCAAGCGTAACCTTGCGCAACATCAGAAAGGCCTACGACGACAACGAAGTGATGCGCGACATCAATCTCGACATCGCCGATGGCGAGTTCGTCGTGTTCGTCGGGCCGAGCGGTTGCGGCAAATCGACCCTGATGCGGATGATCGCGGGCCTCGAGGACATCACGGGCGGCGATCTGAACATCGACGCCGTGCGCATGAACGACGTGCCGCCGGCCAAGCGCGGCATCGCGATGGTGTTCCAGTCGTACGCGCTGTATCCGCACATGACGCTGTACGACAACATGGCGTTCGGCCTGAAGCTTGCCGGCGCGAAGAAGCCGGAGATCGACTCAGCCGTGCGCAACGCGGCGAAGATCCTGCACATCGACCATCTGCTCGATCGCAAGCCGAAGCAGCTGTCGGGCGGGCAGCGTCAGCGCGTCGCGATCGGCCGCGCGATCACGCGCAAGCCGAAGGTGTTTCTGTTCGACGAGCCGCTGTCGAATCTCGACGCCGCGCTGCGCGTGAAGATGCGCCTCGAGTTCGCACGCCTGCACGACGAGCTGAAGACGACGATGATCTACGTGACGCACGACCAGGTCGAGGCGATGACTTTGGCCGACAAGATCGTCGTGTTGTCGGCGGGCAATCTGGAGCAGGTCGGCAGTCCGACGATGCTGTATCACGCGCCGGCGAACCGCTTCGTCGCCGGCTTCATCGGCTCGCCGAAGATGAACTTCATGGAAGGCGTCGTGCAGTCGGTGTCGCATGACGGCGTCTCGGTGCGTTACGAGACCGGCGAGACGCAGCGCGTGTTGGTCGAGCCGGGCGCGGCCAAGCAGGGCGACAAGGTGACGGTCGGCATCCGCCCCGAGCATCTGCACGTCAGCACGACCGAGGATGGTATCGAGGCACGCACGATGACGGTCGAATCGCTCGGCGATGCCGCGTATCTGTACGCGGAGTCGAGCGTCGCGCCCGATGGTTTGATCGCGCGGATTCCGCCGCTCGAACGGCATGCGAAGGGCAATACGCAGAAGCTGGGCGCGACGCCCGAGCATTGCCATCTGTTCGACAGCGAAGGTAAGGCGTTCCAGCGCAAGATCGTCGAGGTGCTGGCGGCTTGATCGCGCGATGACGCATTGCAGGAGCAGGCGGCGCACGCGCCGTCCGTTGCGGGCAAGGTTTGCGCTTTCAGGATGGCGGGCGGCGAGCCCGCACGCGCGTTGGCGCGCCTTGGCGGTGCGTGAGGCGCACGCAAAGCGCTGTCGCTAGAGGGCGTTAGGCGCTTTGGGTTGCCAGCTGAAATGAAAGCGCGGAAAACCTGCCGGACGGCGGGGAGCCCTCCGGTGCGAGGAAAGCGAGGTTACTCGCTCATGAGACGCTTAAGCTCGTTAAGAAACGACTCGGTGGTATGTCCCCACAGCGTCGGATCAAAACCCGATCCATAGTTCGTTTCAAACGCAGAATCCAGATCGGTCGAGTGCTCATCCATGAACGAATTAATTTCATGAATCAGGTTTGAATATGTGTTGGGACTGTCCTTCTTGTAACAAACCACGATTTCAGCAATGGTTTCACCAAACAGGTCAAAATCCTGACCAAAATACACATGAAATATGCGGCACATCGCCGGGTAGCGTTCGGGCGACATCGTTTTCCCTCCAGTCCTGACCAGTCCAGCCTTGCCGCAGGCCCGCAGCTGCGGAGTCGAAGCCATGTGCCCAGAGCACTGATCGACTGGCGGGATATTACGGCCACGAGTTGCGGAGCACTCAGTACAACCTCCACTCCTGCGGCACTATCGGCACCGGGCATAGTGAAACGCCCGGATGTTTTTATGGGACTCCGATGCTGCTTTGCTGACCGCCTCTCAAGATTCGGATAACTCCGAATTTTCCGTAGCCCGATGCGCGGTGCTGTTCTGCATCAAGCAGAAATAGCCGCAGCATTACGCTCGCCGTGACTGTTTCGTCATAACGGAGCGACAGAAATTGCGCGCGTCGCGCGGTCTGACTGTCGATCAGCGATAGCAGCTGCCGCGACCCGGTATTGGCTGCCGAACAGCGCCTTCTTCTCCGAATCATCCTTCGCCCATAGCGGGACCATGCATCCACCGGTTAACGTGGGAGTCCGAAAGGAATGGAGAGGACTTTTGCATGTCACAGGTGAATGAGTCAGACGGCGTCCGCGTCGTACTGAGCGCCCCGCAAATGGCGGCCGTTCTGGTTCGTCAGTCGATTAGCCAGACTGAGATGCTTTCGAACCGTTTATGGGGCGGTTTGCAGGTTGTCGGCGGAGTATTGGAAATGGTCGGCGCGGGTGCGTTATGCGTGCTGCCAGAGCCGACGATGGCAAGCAAGGCCGGGTGCATTGTGTTTGGCGTGCATGGCTCGGATACCGCAGCAGCAGGTCTGCGACAGGTTTGGACCGGGCGAGATTCCTCCACGCTGATCCAACGCGGTACGGCGAAGCTGGCCGAAACTATGAAGGCCAGCCCCGACATGGCCAACAATATCGGCCTGTCGCTCGATATCGCAGTGTCGGCAGGCGTGGCGGGATCGATCAAGGCGGTGCGGGCGTCCGAGATCACATTGGGCCGGATCAACTTGATGATGCACGAAGCGAAGGCGGGCAGCGGGATTGGCGGGCACACGCTGCTGAAACATGTGGGGCGCACTGAGACACAATTGTCAGAGAGATTGTTGAAGGAACCGTGGCGAGATCGGGTCTCGTCATTTGCGAATATTGCTGCGGCGGAATGGGCCATCTCGGAGACGATGCAGGCGAACGCCATTGCGATAAAGTCGTGGGTTGCTTCACCATCACGAGATTTGGCTTTAAAGAAAGATGTCGGGAAAAATGTTGGCTACACCTTGTTCAAAAAATCAGAAAACTTGATAAGTTCGAGCAAGGTCACTGTTATTCTTCGACATCAGGCATACAATGGAATGCCATACTATATTCTCACCGCTTATCTGGATGCCTAATTTAGGGAAGTGAAAATGAGTTTAATCGCGGATATCCTCGCGGCGAGAGGCCCAACGATGGTTAGAATTTCCAATGTACTGGACTATTCGAATGACCTGTCCCTGGTACTGTCCAAATTCGGCCTGACTCAAAATGAGGCGATGCTTGTGCGCCATGATAGAGCCGGGGCCATTGCTATTCTCACGAACCTGCTATGGAAAGGGCAGGCTTATGATTGTGAATGCATGGGCAGGAGTAAAGCGGAAGAGCTTGCTGAAAAAATAATTTCTGAAAATGAATCAAAAGAAAGTAGGTATTTTTCAAACAAGGAATCACCATCATCGGATTCGTGGAATGGTCTTACGGGCTCGACCTTTGACTCAGGTATTGTTATAAGTAGTGGGGATGGGCGATATTTCTGTATCTGGCTTGAAGATGAAGATTAATTTGACGTCTTCAGTTAAGTCATGAAACTAGTCAACTTATCCAGAGCTTGGTCATTTCTTCGGAGCCTACCTCAATCAGGATTACGACCTTTCAGGAGACACACTCGCGGAGGTCGTTGAATGCTACAAACAGGGGACGCCTGTGGACGCGCATGAAAGGATGCTGTCCGAGATAGAGCGATTCAAGGGCGAACATCCAGACCTGGACGAGGCATTTGAGGAGGCTTACGGCCAAGATTGTTCGCCAGACCTGTGAGGTCACACGACCGCCTCGCTTCTTATGGAGTTGAAGCAGATCCCGAGCGAGTAAGACTCTCGGCTACGCCAACTTACGGCGCGTCTACACCAATCGCGCCCGCTTCTTCTGCGGGCACCGTTTCACGCCTCCAACGCCGCCCGCGCGCACACCTCGTCGGTAACGAGCCCCGACAACCATCCCCCCTTGAGCACCGCGATCAGCGCCTCGCGCTTGCGCTGCCCGCCCGCGAAGCCGATGGTCGGCCGGCGCGGCGGCGTGTCGAGCGCGATGCTCGTCACGCGTCGGCCAGTCGGCGATTCGACGTGCGCGCCGGCCGCATCGATCGGCAGGCCGAGCATTTCGGCGACCGCGCCGTTGTGCATCAACTCGTTCACCTCGCCTTCCGTGATGAAGCCGTCCTCGTGCAACGGACAGGTCATCCCAATGTTGCCGATGCCGACGAACGCGACATCGGCCTGCGCCGACAGCGATTCGACGATCCGGTACAGACGGTGATTGCACCACTGCGCGCGCTCGGCCTCGCTGTCGGCGAGCAGCGGCGCGGGCAGCAGAAAATGCTTGCCCCCGGTCTTTTCGGAAATGTGCAGCGCGACGTCGTAGCGGTTCGAGGAGCCGTCCTGCGCGATCGCGCCGACCATCGATACCAGCCGATGCTGCGGACGGTCTAGCTGCGCGATCTGATCGACCGCGGCCTTCAGCGTGCGGCCGCTGCTGACCGCGACGACCATCGGCTTTTCCTCGCTCAGATAGCGCTCCATCACCTGCGCGCCGGCCACCGCGAGCTTACGGTCGACTTCCTCGGAGGTATCGCCGTCGATCGGCACGATCTCGCACATGCTGAGGCCATAGCGCTTCGACAGCTGATCGGCGAGCGACAGGCAATCAGCGAGCTTGTGATCGACCCGCACGCGGATCAGGTTCTTTTCGACCGCGAACGCGACGAGCCGCTGCGCGACCGGCCGCGATACCTGCAACTTCTCGGCGATTTCGTTCTGGGTATTGCCCGCGACGTAATAAAGCCACGCGGCGCGTGTGGCGAGATCGAGTTTTTCTGTGGACCTGGGCACGATGAGGTTTCGGTTGAAGTGCGCCGATGATAGCGGCCGGCGGCGCGTCTGTCGCGCGGGCCGGCCGCGGTTGACGCTCAGGCGAGCGGTGCGCGCGCGGGATCGAACAGCGGCCGTACGTGGCGATACAGCGCGCGATACGCTTCGAGCCGCGTGCGCAATTGCGCGTGGCGGCGCGGATTCGGCGTGAACTCCTTTTCGACAGGCGGCTTGGTCAGCACGGTGGCCGGCTCGCCACCGGCGGCGAGCCAGCCGAGACGCGCCGCGCCGAGCGCCGCGCCGGTTTCGCCGCCGCCGTGCTTGACGGTGACGGTGTCGAGCGCATCGGCGAGCAACTGGGCCCAGTAGTCGCTGCGTGCGCCGCCGCCGAGCAGCGACAACACCTTCGCCTCGGTGCCGGCCGCGCGCAGCGCGTCGAGGCCGTCGGTCAGCGCGAGCGTCACGCCTTCGAGCACCGCGTAGCCGAGCAGCGCGCGGTCGGTTGCGTGAGTCATGCCGAAGAATACGCCTTGCGCATAGGGGTCGTTGTGCGGCGTGCGCTCGCCCGACAGATACGGCAAAAAGAGCGGCGCGGTGGTCAAGGCCTCGGCGGGCAGCGCCTCGATTTCGGCGAGCAGCGTCGGCTCGTCGGTCGACGTCAGCTTGCAGACCCAGCGCAAACAGCTCGCCGCCGACAGCACCACGCTCATCTGATGCCAGCGGTCCGGGATCGCATGACAGAACGCGTGCACGGCGGAGGCCGGGTTCGGGCGGAAGCTGTCGCCGACCACGCACAGCACGCCCGAGGTGCCCAACGACACGAAGCCGTCGCCCGGTTGCGTCGCGCCGATGCCGATCGCGCTGGTCGCGTTGTCGCCGCCGCCGGCCGCGACGATCACGTCGTCGCGCAGGCCGAATTCGCGCGCGAGTTCCGGCAGCAGCGTGCCGGCCGGCGCGCTGCCTTCGCGCAGCGCCGGCATCTGCGCGCGCGTCATGTTGCAGGCAGCGAGTAGCGAATCGGACCAATCGCGTTTCGCGACGTCGAGCCACAATGTGCCGGCCGCGTCCGATGGATCGGACACCTTGCCGCCCGTCAGTTGCAGGCGCAGATAGTCTTTCGGCAGCAGCACGCAGGCAGTCCTCGCGAAAATCTCCGGCTCGTGACGCGCGACCCACAGCAGCTTCGGCGCCGTGAAACCGGGCATCGCCAGATTGCCGGCGACGCTGTGCAGTTCCGGCGCGCGCTCGGTCAGCTCCGCGCACTCCTTGTCACTGCGCATGTCGTTCCACAGGATCGCGGGCCGCAGCACGCGGTTTTCCGCGTCGAGCAGCACCGCGCCGTGCATCTGCCCCGACAGGCCGATGCCGCGAATCTGCGCGAATTCGTCGGGATGACGCGCGCGCAACGCGGCGAGCGCCGTGCGCGTGCCGGCCCACCAGTCTTCGGGATTCTGCTCGGCCCAGCGCTGGTGCGGACGCGAAACGGTGAACGGCGAGCCTGCGGTGCCGATCACGCGGCCGTCCGAGGCGAGCAGCAGAACTTTCACTTCGGACGTGCCGAGGTCGATGCCTAGGTACATGGGAGCGAAACCTTCGTCGTTGGGGATGCGCTACTTTAGCGGTTCATCGCGCGCGCTGTCATGCGCATTAAGCCTGGCTAGTCGCGCCGCGTTCGGCGAGCCATGCGTCGACCCGCGCGAGCGCGCCCGCGAGCGCCGCTTCGAGCTCGGGCGTCTGCGCCATGCCGCCCCACAGCAGCCGGTCGGCCGCGAACGCGCGCAGCGGATCGGGCGCCGTGAAAAAGGCGTGCGCGACGCGCGCTTCCATCACGCCGTCCTGATACGCGTAGGGCAGCTTGCCCGTGTGCCAGCGTTCCAGAAAGCGGAAGAACAACGCGGGCAGCATCGCGCTCGCCGCCGGCGTGACGCCGCGCTCGAAGCATTCGGCGAGTGTCGGCGCGATGAAGCCGGGCAACTTCGAGAAGCCATCGGCGGCGACGCGCTGGTTCGTGTCGAGGATATGCGGGTTGCTGAAGCGCTCGAGCACGACGTCGCGATAGCGTTCGAGATCGAGCGGACTCGGTGTCAGACACGGGATCACGTCCTCGGTCACGTAGTCGTACGCGAACTGGCGGATGTCGGCGTCGAGCGTGCCTTCGTGGATGTAGTTCAGGCCGACCAGCGTGCCCGCCCACGCGATGCAGCTATGCGTCGCGTTGAGAATGCGGATCTTCGCTTCCTCGTACGGCAGCACCGAATCGACGAGTTCCGCGCCGACCTTCTCCCAGGCCGGCCGTCCCGCGATGAAGCGGTCTTCGATCACCCACTGGATGAACGCCTCGCCCATCACCGGACTCGCGTCGTCGACGCCGGTCGCGGCCTTCACGCGCTCGCGCACGTCGGGCGTCGGACGCGGCGTGATGCGATCGACCATCGAACACGGGCATGACGTGTTGTCGTCGAACCATTGCGCGAGTTCGTTCGCGCCGCGTCGTTCGAGAAACTCGCTCATGCCCGCATGAAAGCGCTCGCCGTTGCTGCGCAGGTTGTCGCAGGTCTGCAGCGTGACGGGTCCCGCGCCGCGCTTCGCGCGCGCGTCGAGAATCGCCGCGAGCGCGCCGTAGATCGTCGTGTGGCCGCCGGCGAGGTCGGCGGCGAGATCGGCATTCGCGGTGTCGAGCCGGTCGTGTTCGTCGAGGTAATAGCCGCCTTCGGTCACGGTGAACGCGATGATCTTGCAAGCCGGATCGGCGCCCGCTTCGATCAGTCCGTCGAGGCTTTCGCTCCACGGCAGCACGCGCTCGATCGAGCGGATCGTCTCGTAGGCGCGCTCGCCTTGCGGCGTGACGGTTTCGAGCGTGTAGACGCCGTTCTGCGCGGCGAGCGCTTCGAGCACCGGGTTCATGTCGCCGCGGATATTGCCCACGCTCAGCGACCAGCGCGGCTCGCCGGCCGTGCCCGCTTCGTTCAGCCGGTGCAGATACCACGCCTGATGCGCGCGATGAAACGATCCCGCGCCGATGTGCAGGATCACGTGTGCGGCCGCGCCGCTGCCTTGCCCGCTGTTCATGTTGTGTCTCCAAAAACTTGTCCGCGGCGCTCGCGGCGCGCGTTCTGTGCGTGCAGAGCATTTGCTCTGTATGTGAGCGAATGATCGTACCCGGAGAAACGAAAGTCAAGGCAAGGGGGCGGGCTTTTGATGGCGCAGCGCGGCATGGGCGATGCGCCGGCGGGAGCGACGAGCGCGGCGAGAAAACGAATCGCACCACTCATATTGCATTGCATCAAATTTGACCGCGCACGCGTCGGGGCTAATCCGAATACAAAAAAGTATCGGTCCGCGGTTTCTTTTAAAGTGGTCGCCAACGCGTTTGGCGGTTACTTTTCGCTTTACAAGATCAAGATCGGCGGCGCCTCCCGCGCGCCGCTTCATGGAGGCAGACAGTGCAACCTGATCTCGAAATCGTGGCCGTACGCCACGACGAATCGTTCAAAGTGTGGTCGCATGGCTATCCGTATCGCACGGTGCGCTGGCACTTTCATCCGGAGTACGAAATCCATCTGATCGTCGCGACGACCGGCAAGATGTTCGTCGGCGATCACATCGGCAGCTTCGCGCCCGGCAACCTCGTGCTGATGGGGCCGAACCTGCCGCACAACTGGGTCAGCGACGTGCCCGAAGGCGAGAGCGTCGCGCAGCGCAATCTGGTCGTGCAATTCGGCCAGGAGTTCGTATCGAACTGTCTCGAGAGTTTTCCGGAGTGGCGTCAGGTCGAGGCGCTGCTCGCCGATGCGCGTCGCGGCCTGTCGTTCGGTCTGGAGACATCCGCGCAGATCAAGCCGCTCTTTCTCGAACTGCTCGCGGCGCGCGGGCTGCGCCGGCTCGTGCTGTTCATGTCGATGCTCGAGATCCTGATCAACGCGCCGGATCGCGATACGCTCGCGAGTCCCGCTTATCAGGCCGATCCGACCAGCTTCGCGGCGACCCGCATCAATCACGTGCTCGCGTATATCGGCAAGAACTTCGCGAACGAGTTGCGCGAGTCGGAGCTTGCGCAACTCGCCGGCCAGAGCGTCAGCGCGTTTTCGCGTTATTTCCGCCGCCATACCGGGCTGCCGTTCGTGCAGTACGTGAACCGCATGCGCATCAATCTCGCGTGCCAGTTGCTGACCGACGGCGAACTGAGCGTGACCGACATCTGCTTCAAGGCGGGCTTCAACAACCTGTCGAATTTCAACCGGCAGTTTCTAGCGATGAAGGGCATGGCGCCGTCGACGTTTCGCCGTTATCAGCAACTGAACGATGCGAGCCGCGATGCTTCCGAGCAAGCGGCCGCGCATGGCAGGGGCATCGACAACGCGCCGGCGATCGTGCTCGCGCCGGGCTTGTCGCGTAGCGGCGTCGCGTACCCGGTCACGTAGTGCCCATCCGGTAGTTCACAGCTTTATTCCACTCGCGTTTCAACACGCATCGATCGCGCTGTGCGCCCACAGCGCGAGGGGGCGTGCTCACTTCAAAAAATGGAGACAACCATGAAGCCGTCTACTCTTTCGCTCAACCCTTCGATGATGTTCGCGCGCCGTGTCGCCGCGCTCGCGTTCGGTTTGTCGCTAGTCGCTGTGTCGGCAGCGCAGACCGCGCAGGCCGCGCCGCTCAAAATCGGCATGACGTTCCAGGAACTGAACAACCCGTACTTCGTGACGATGCAGAAAGCGCTGAACGACGCGGCCGCGTCGACCGGCGCGACGGTCGTCGTCACCGACGCGCATCACGACGTCAGCAAGCAGGTCAGCGACGTCGAAGACATGCTGCAAAAGAAGATCGACATCCTGCTCGTCAATCCGACCGACTCGACCGGCATCCAGTCGGCGGTCACGTCGGCGAAGAAGGCGGGCGTCGTCGTGGTCGCGGTCGATGCGAACGCGAACGGTCCGGTCGATTCGTTCGTCGGCTCGAAGAACTACGACGCGGGCGTGATGGCGTGCGAGTACCTCGCGAAGTCGATCGGCGGCAGCGGCGAAGTGGCGATTCTCGACGGCATTCCGGTCGTGCCGATTCTCGAACGCGTGCGCGGCTGCAAGGCGGCGCTCGCGAAGTCGCCGGGCGTGAAGCTCGTCGATACGCAGAACGGCAAGCAGGAACGCGCGACCGCATTGTCCGTCACCGAGAACATGATCCAGGCGCATCCGAATCTGAAGGGCGTGTTCAGCGTGAACGACGGCGGCTCGATGGGCGCGCTGTCGGCGATCGAATCGTCGGGCAAGGACATCAAGCTGACGAGCGTCGACGGCGCACCGGAAGCGATCGCCGCGATCCAGAAACCGAATTCGAAATTCGTCGAGACGTCCGCGCAATTCCCGGCCGACCAGGTGCGCATCGCGCTCGGCATCGCGCTCGCGAAGAAGTGGGGCGCCAATGTGCCGAAAGCGATTCCGGTCGACGTGAAGATGATCGACAAGAGCAACGCCAAGGGCTTCAGCTGGTAACGCAAGCGCAGGCTGCCGCGCGTGCGGATCATGCGCGGCGGCGCGCGGCACAGGAACATGCGATGGACACGATTCTGAAGCTCGACAACATCAGCAAGAGCTTTCCCGGCGTGAAGGCGCTGCAAGGCATTCACCTCGAGATCGCGCGCGGCGAGATTCACGCGCTGCTCGGCGAGAACGGCGCGGGCAAGTCGACGCTGATGAAGATTCTATGCGGTATCTACCAGCCGGACGAAGGCACGATCACGCTCGACGGCGAGCAACGCCACTTCGCGAACTATCACGACGCGGTGGCCGCGGGCGTCGCTATCGTGTTTCAGGAGTTCAGCCTGATTCCGTATCTGAACGCGGTGGAGAACATGTTTCTCGGCCGTGAATTGCGCAATCGCTTCGGTCTGCTCGAACGCGGCAGCATGCGGCGCGCGGCGGCGCGGATTTTTGAGCGGCTTGGCGTAGCGATCGATCTGTCGGTGGCGATCCGGGAACTGTCGGTAGCGCAGCAGCAGTTCGTCGAAATCGGCAAGGCGTTGTCGCTCGATGCGCGCGTGCTGATTCTCGACGAACCGACCGCGACGCTGACGCCCGCCGAGGCCGCGCATTTGTTCACGATCATGCGCGAGCTGAAGCAGCAGGGCGTCGCGATGATCTTCATCTCGCACCACCTCGAAGAGATTTTCGAGGTGTGCGACCGCATCACGGTGCTGCGCGACGGCCAGTACGTCGGCACGGCCGAGGTCGCGCAATCCGACGTGAGCCGGCTCGTGCAGATGATGGTGGGACGCCGCATCGAAAGCAGTTTTCCGCCGAAGCCGACGCCGCGCGCCGGCGCGAAGGTCGTGCTCGACGTCGCGCGCTTGCAGCTGTTCAAAGACAGCCCCGAGCTGAGCTTCACGCTGCGCGAGGGCGAGATTCTCGGCTTCGCGGGACTCGTCGGTTCGGGGCGCACCGAGACCGCGCTCGCGGTGATCGGCGCGGACCGTGCGTACGCGAAGGAAATTCGCGTCAACGGCGCGGCCGCGAAGCTCGCCGACCCGGCCGATGCGCTGCGCGCGGGCGTCGGCATTCTGCCCGAGAGCCGCAAGACCGAAGGGCTCATTACCGAGTTCTCGATCAAGCAGAACATCTCGATCAACAACCTCGGCAAGTACCGGTCGCTACGTTTCTTCATCGACCAACGTAGCGAAGCGCGCGCGACCGCCGACATCATGAAGCGGGTCGGCGTGAAGGCCCCAACCATGCACACCGAAGTCGCGACGCTGTCGGGCGGCAATCAGCAGAAGGTCGTGATCGCGCGCTGGCTCAATCACCACACCAACATCCTGATCTTCGACGAACCGACACGCGGCATCGACGTCGGCGCGAAGGCCGAAATCTATCTGCTGATGCGCGAACTGACCGCGCGCGGCTACTCGATCATCATGATCTCGTCCGAGTTGCCGGAGATCGTCGGCATGTGCGACCGCGTCGCCGTATTCCGGCAGGGCCGCATCGAAGCGCTGCTCGAAGGCGACGCGATCGAATCGAATGCCGTGATGACCTATGCGACCGCCGGTTCGGCTGGAGCCTCTCATGAACATGCCTAATCCTTTCTCTTCGCCGAAAACATCGAGTGTCAACCGCGACACGCCGGGCGCGCCGGTGCGCTTCACGTGGGCCGCGCTGAAACGCTCGACACTGTTCTATCCGTTCATCGGCCTGCTGGTCGTCTGCATCGTGATGGTGTTCGCGAGCGACAGCTTTCTGTCGGCCGCGAACATCGAGAACGTGCTGCGCCAGGTGTCGATCAACGCGATCATCGCGGTCGGCATGACCTGCGTGATCCTGACGGGCGGCATCGATCTGTCGGTCGGCTCGGTGATGGCGCTTTCGGGCACGCTGTCGGCCGGGCTGATGGTCGCCGGCATGAATGGGGTGGCCGCGCTTGCGGTCGGCCTCGCGGTCGGTCTCGGCTTCGGCGCGGCCAACGGCTTTTTCGTCGCGTTCGCCGGCATGCCGCCGATCATCGTCACACTCGCGACGATGGGTATCGCGCGCGGCCTCGCACTGATCTACACGGGCGGCTACCCGATCGACGGTCTGCCCGACTGGGTCAGCTTCTTCGGCAGCGGCAAGATTCTCGGCGTCCAGGCGCCGGTCGTGATCATGGCGGTGATCTATCTGATCGCGTGGGTGCTGCTCGAACGGATGCCGTTTGGCCGCTATGTGTATGCGATCGGCGGTAACGAGCAGGCGACGCGATTGTCCGGCGTGCGTGTGGCGCGCGTGAAGCTGGTCGTCTACACGATCGCGGGTTTGACGTCCGCGTTCGCCGCGATCGTGCTGACCGCGCGCCTGATGAGCGGCCAGCCGAACGCGGGCGTCGGTTTCGAACTCGACGCGATCGCCGCCGTCGTGATGGGCGGTACGTCGATCTCCGGTGGGCGCGGCTCGATCATCGGCACGCTGATCGGCGCGCTGTTACTCGGCGTCCTGAATAACGGCCTGAACATGGTCGGCGTGAATCCGTACGTGCAGAACGTGATCAAGGGCGGAATCATTCTGCTCGCGATCTATATCAGCCGCGAGCGCAGAAAGTAACGCTCGCTTCCCCACATCCCTCTTTTCGCAGGATCATGCAATGACGACTCAATCCGACCAGCGGAACATGACCGCCATCGTCTGTCATGCACCGAAAGACTATCGCGTCGAGCAGGTTCAGAAACCACGCGCGCGCGCGCACGAACTCGTGATCCGCATCGCCGCGTGCGGCATCTGCGCGAGCGACTGCAAATGCCATTCGGGCGCGAAGATGTTCTGGGGCGGCCCGAGCCCATGGGTCAAGGCGCCGGTGATTCCGGGCCACGAGTTCTTCGGCTATGTCGAGGAACTGGGCGAAGGCGCGGCCGAGCATTTCGGCGTGCAGAAGGGCGAGCGCGTGATCGCCGAGCAGATCGTGCCGTGCGGCAAGTGCCGCTATTGCAAGTCCGGCCAGTACTGGATGTGCGAAGTGCACAACATCTTCGGCTTTCAGCGCGAGGTGGCGGACGGCGGCATGGCCGAGTACATGCGCATTCCGCCGACCGCGATCATCCACAAGATTCCCGACGGCATCTCGCTCGAAGACGCCGCGATCATCGAGCCGCTCGCGTGTGCGATTCACACGGTCAATCGCGGCGATCTGCAACTCGACGACGTGGTCGTGATCGCGGGCGCGGGGCCGCTCGGTCTGATGATGACGCAGGTCGCGCATCTGAAGACGCCGAAGCAGCTCGTCGTGATCGATCTGGTCGAAGAACGGCTCGCACTCGCGCGCGAATATGGCGCGGACGTGACGATCAATCCTCGGAAGGACGACGCGCTCGCGATCATCCGTTCACTGACGGACGGCTACGGTTGCGACGTCTATATCGAAACGACGGGTGCGCCGATTGGGGTGAATCAGGGGATGGACCTGATCCGCAAGCTCGGGCGCTTCGTCGAATTCTCGGTGTTCGGCGCGGATACGACGCTCGACTGGTCGGTGATCGGCGATCGCAAGGAACTCGACGTGCGCGGCGCGCATCTCGGGCCCTATTGCTATCCGATCGCAATCGATCTGCTCGCGCGCGGACTCGTTACGTCGAAGGGCATCGTCACGCACGGCTTTTCGTTGGAAGAATGGGACGAAGCGATCAGGATCGCGAACTCGCTCGATTCGATCAAGGTGCTGATGAAGCCGCGCGCGTGAATCTGGGGCGCGGCGTTTCAACGGAGACTCTATGAACTACGTCATCGGCGTCGATATCGGCACGCAGAGCACGAAGGCGCTGCTGGTCGACGAGCACGGCGCGATCGTCGCGCAGCATGCGTCGAGCTATCAGCCCGATACGCCGAAGCCATTGTGGGCCGAGCAGTGGCCCGCGGTGTGGCTGAAGGCCGTGGTCGAATGCGTGGCCGCGTGCGTCGGCGAGGCGAAGGCGGCCGGCATCGCGCCGGGCGCGATCAAGGCGCTGTGCGTGAGTAGCCTGTACGGCGGCTCGGGCATTGCGGTCGACAACGACATGCGGCCGCTCGCGCCGTGCCTGATCTGGATGGACCGGCGCGCGACCGCGCAGGTCGACTGGGTGCGCGAGAACGTCGATCTCGAACGGCTCTATACGATCACCGGCAACGGGGTGGACAGCTACTACGGTTATACGAAGATGCTGTGGCTGCGCGAGAACGAGCCGGACGTGTGGGCGCATACGCGCTATTTTTTGCCGCCGAACGCATACGTGATCTACATGCTGACCGGCGAGGTCGCCGTCGATCACAGCTCGGCCGGCAATATCGGCGGCGTCTACGATATCGCGCGGCGCGACTGGTCGGACGAAGCGCTCGACATGCTCGGCATTCCCGCGACGATGATGCCGGAGCGGCTGGTCGAATCGTCGGAGGTGGTGGGCGGGCTGTTGTCGCAATGGACCGCGCAGCTCGGGCTCGACGCGGGCACCGCGATCGTCGCGGGTGGCGTCGATGCGGCGATGGCGACGTTCGCGGCCGGCGTCACGCGCGCGGGGCAGCACGTCGCGATGATCGGCACCAGCATGTGCTGGGGTTACATCAATCAGCGTGTCGACGCACGGCACGGTTTGATCAGCATGCCGCACGTTTTCAACGGGCAGCACGACATCTACGTATTCGGCGGTGCGATTACCGCGGGCGCGTCGGTCACCTGGTATCGCGAGCAGTTCTGTCACGCGGAGATCGAGGCCGCGCGCGCGACACCGCATGGCGATCCGCATCGGCTACTCGAAGAGAGCGCCGCGCAAGTGCCGGCCGGCGCCGACGGCGTGCTGTTCCTGCCGTATCTGATGGGCGAGCGCAGCCCGGTGTGGGATGCGAAAGCGAGCGGCGCGTTCGTCGGGCTGTCGCTGTTTCATACGCGCGCGCATCTGTATCGCGCGGTGCTCGAAGGCGTGTCGTTCGCGCTGAAGCACAACATCGAGGCGGGGCGCAAAGGCGCGCAATCGCTCGACGACAAGCTGATCGTGGTCGGCGGCGCCGCGCATTCGGACCTGTGGATGCAGATCATCGCCGACGTCACCGGCTATCCGGTCTACACGATTGAGCAGGACGTCGAAGCCGCGATGGGCGCCGCGCTGCTCGCCGCGCTCGGCGTCGGCCTCGTGTCGCGCGAAGCGGCGCAAGGCGGCTGGGTCACGCTGATCGAGCGCGCGCAGCCCGACGCACGGCGCATGGCGCTATACAAAGGGCGCTTCGGCGTGTACACGGACCTCTATCCGGCGTTGAAGCCGGTCATGCATCGCTTGCAATCATCATGAACGCTACTTTCGATTTTTCCGGCCGCTCGATTCTGGTGACGGGCGCCTCCAGCGGCATCGGCCGCGCGACGGTCGAGGCGCTGTGCGCGAGCGGCGCGTCGGTCGTCGCGGCCGCGCGCAACGTGAACGAGCTCGCGCGGCTCGCCGAGGAAACCGGCTCCGAGCCGTTGAGGCTCGACATCAGCGACGAAGCCGCGATCGACGAAGCAATGGCCTCGCTCGAACCGTTCGACGGTCTGGTGAATTGCGCGGGCATCGCGTTGCTCGAACGCGCGGTGGAAACGACGGCCGCAAGCTTCGATCGCGTGATGGCGGTGAATGCGCGCGGGGCGGTGCTGGTCGCGAAGCACGTCGCGCGTGGCATGCTCGACGCGGGGCGCGCGGGCAGCATCGTCAACGTGTCGAGCCAGGCCGCGCTCGTCGCCCTCGACGATCATCTGAGCTATTCGGCGTCGAAGGCCGCGCTCGATGCGATCACGCGCGCGTTGTGCATCGAGCTGGGGCCGCACGGAATTCGCGTGAACAGCGTGAACCCGACGGTCACGCTGACGCCGATGGCGGTGCTGGCGTGGAGCGATCCTGTCAAACGCGATCCCGCTTTGCAGGCGATTCCGCTCAGGCGCTTTGCCGAATCGGCGGAAGTCGCCGCGCCGATTCTGTTTCTGTTGAGCGACGCGGCGTCGATGATTAGCGGGGTGTGTTTGCCGATCGATGGTGGTTATACGGCGCGCTAGCGGGTGTCAGGCACTGCCGGTTGCCGGGTGAAATGGAAGTACGCGGAGGCCCTACCCGATGGTGTGGGGCCGTCCGGTGGGAGGAAGTGCGTGCTACTCACTCAGAAGAAGACGCTTAAGTTTGTCGAGAAAAGCCTCAGTGGTCTGCTCCCACGCCGTCGGATCGCACTGGTAGCCAAATTCCTCCTCGAAGGCCGCGTCAAGATTTCCAGCATGATCGCTCTTGAACCGGTCTATGTCGGCCACCGTCGCGTTGATCATGTCTGGCGTGCATCCGCTTGCACAAGCCCGGACCAACTCTTCAATTGTGTTTCCCCAGTAGTCGAAATCTTCATTGAAGTAGCCAAGGATCAATTGATCCAGATTGTCGTATCTCATATATCGATATTCACTCGAAATCAGTTCACGGAAGCCCTACTAACTGACGGGGGGCCGTCCGGTGCGAGGAAAATCAGGCTACTCGCTCAGGAGAAGACGCCTAAGTTTGTCGAGAAAAGCCTCAGTGGACTGCTCCCACGCCGTCGGATCGCACTGGTAGCCAAAATTCTCCTCAAAGGCAGCGTCAAGATTTTCAGCATGGTCGCTCTTGAATCGGTCTATCTCGGCCACCGTCGCGTTAATCTCTTCCGGTGTGCATTCGCATGTAAAAGACAAAACCACTTCCTCAATTGTGTTTCCGAACAAGTCGAAATCTTCATGGAAGCGGCCACAAATCAATTGATACAAATTTTCGTATCTCATAGATCGCTGTCCATGCGGAATCAACGCTGAGCGACGCGTCGTCGATGTTCAGCGGCGTGTGTCTGCCGATCGACGGAGGCTGCACCGTGCGCTAGCGGGGGGGGGCGGGCACTGTCGGTTGCCAGGTGAAATGAAGGTAGACGGAAACCATATCAGACGGCATAGGGACGTCTGGTGGGAAGAAGCACAGGCTTACTCACTTAGAAGGAGACGCTTAAGCTCGTCAAGAAAAGACTCGGTGGTGTGACCCCACAGCGTCGGATCGAACTGCCTGCCGAATTCCTCCTCGAACGCAGCGTCCAGATTTCCAGCGTGATCTCTCTTGAACCGGTCTATGTCGTCCACCTTCGCGTTAATCATTTCTGGCGTGCATCTGCTTACACAAGCGCGAACCAACGCTTCAATTGTGTCTCCCCAGTAGTCGGAATCTTCATTGAAGTAGACTCCGATCAATTGATCTAGATTGTCGTAGCTCATGTATCGGTATTCATTCGAAATCAGTCACTGAGCATGGCTGTGAGAATGTAGTACGGCATCCCGTTATACGTTTCGTATTTCAAGACAACCCATACTTTACTGCTATCCACCAACGTGTCGGTCTTTCTGACCAGTGCGTAACCCACTTTTCTTCCGACGTCCTTCTTCAGCCTAAGAGGCTCCCTCGGTGCTTTTGTCCATGCGTTAATCAGCAAGGCATTTGCGCGCATCGTTTCCGATATAGCCCACTCCGCCTCCTCGAGATTTACGAAAGACGATACTACGCGTTTTGTCGGCTCCAGCCTGAGTCTTTCCCGCAACTGCGCTTCAGTCCGACCGACATGTTTCAAAAGCGTATGTCCGCCAATCGAGCTGCCCGCCTTCGCCTCATGCATGTCCAGCTTGATCCGGCCCATCGTGACGCGCGCAGCGCGTGCCGCCCTGATCGAGCCGGCAAAGCCGAATGGCACGGCGATATCGAGCGACAGGCCGATATTGTTCGCCATGTCAGGGCTCGCCTTCATCGCTTCAGCGAGTTTCGTCGTGCCCTGCTGGGTCAGCGTGGCCGTGTCCTGACCAGTCCAGACCTGCCGCAAGCCAGCCGCCGCCGAGTCGGAGCCATGTACTCCGAACACGACACAGCCGGCTTTGCTCGCCATCGTCGGTTCCGGCAAAACGCACAGCGCACCCGCACCAACCATTTCCAGCACGCCGCCGATGACCTGTAACCCGCCCCAAAGCCGGTTGGAAAGCGTCTCCGTCTGGCTGATCGACTGGCGGGATAGCACTGCCGCGAGTTGCGGAGCACTTAGTACAACCTTCACTCCTTCGGTGTTATCGGCACCGGGCATATCGAACCCTCTGATGTTTTTATGGGGTTCCGATGCTGCCGTGCGGACGGTCTCTCAAGATTCGGACGACTCCGAATTTTCCGTAGCCCGATGCACGAGGCCTGTTCTGCATCACTGCAAGTAGTGATGGCTTGCTCTTTGTTCCCCGCCAGGATGCCAGGTTTGCCCGGGAAGTGCCTTACACGCGCTAACCGTTACAGCATCGTCCGCACGTGCCACAGCTCGGGAAACAGCACCACGTCGAGCATCTTGCGCAGATACTGCGCGCCGCTCGTGCCGCCGGTGCCCTGCTTGAAGCCGATGATGCGCTCGACCGTCGTCACGTGGCGGAAGCGCCACTGGCGAAACGCATCCTCCAGATCGACGAGTTCCTCGGCCATCTCGTACAGATCCCAATACTCGGACGGATTGCGATACACCTCGAGCCACGCCGCTTCGACCGATGAATCATGTTCGGTCGGCTTCGTCCAGTCGCGTTCGAGCCGCGCGGGCGAAATCCTGAAGCCGCGGCGCGCGAGCAGCCTCACCACTTCGTCGTAGAACGACGGCGCTTCGAGTGATGCCTTCACTTGCGCGTACACGTCGGCGCGATGCTCGTGCGGCTTCAGCATCTGCTCGTTCTTGTTACCGAGCAGGAATTCGATCTGCCGGTACTGATACGACTGAAAGCCCGACGAACTGCCGAGGTACGGCCGCATCGCCGTGTATTCGGACGGCGTCATTGTCGCGAGCACGCTCCACGCCTGCACCAGCTGCTCCATGATTCGCGACACGCGCGCAAGCATCTTGAACGCGGGCGGCAGGTCGTCGCGATGCACGGCCGCGAGCGCCGCGCGCAGTTCGTACAGCGCGAGCTTCATCCATAGCTCGCTCGTCTGATGCTGGATGATGAACAGCATCTCGTTGTGATCCGGCGACAACGGATGCTGCGCGTCCAGCACCGTGCCGAGCGACAGATAATCGCCGTAGCTCATCGACTCCGAGAAGTCGAGCTGCGCGTCGTGCCAGCCGCTGTCGGCCGCGCTCGCAGACGGCGCCGACGCCGTCCGTCCGTGCCCGAACGGGCAGCCTTGTGCCGCCGGTTCTTCTGGCAAGCCCGGCGTGTGCATGTGATCGGTCATTCTGTCGTCCTCAGGTAACGGCGCCGCGCTGGGCGAATTCAGGGGCCCGCCAGGCCTCGCGGGTGAGCACGTCGCGCAAGATTTCGACGGCGTCCCATACGTCAACGAAGCGCGTGTACAGCGGCGTGAAGCCGAAGCGCAGCACGTGCGGCTCGCGATAGTCGCCGATCACGCCGTGCGAGATCAGCGCCTGCATCACCTCGTAGCCGTGCGGATGTTCGAAGCTCGCGTGCGAGCCGCGCTGCGCATGCTCACGCGGCGTCACGAGCTTCAGTGGAAATTCGCTGCAACGTGTCTCGACGAGTTCGATGAACAGATCGGTCAGCGCGAGCGACTTCTGGCGGACCGCCTGCATAGACGTTTGCAGGAACACGTCGAGCCCGCATTCGACGAGCGCCATCGACACCATCGGCTGCGTGCCGCACAGGTAGCGGCCCACGCCGTTGTCGGGCTGATACGTCGGGTTCATCTCGAACGGCGCGCGATGCCCCCACCAGCCCGACAGCGGCTGCGCAAACTCGTTCTGGTGACGTCTGGGCACCCACACGAACGCGGGCGAACCGGGACCGCCGTTCAGATACTTGTACGTGCAGCCGACCGCGTAGTCGGCACCGACGCCGTTCAGATCGACCGGCACCGCGCCCGCCGAATGCGCGAGATCCCACAGCGCGAGCGCGCCCCTGTCGTGAATCAGCTTCGTCAGCGCGGCCATGTCGTGCATGTAGCCGGTGCGGTAGTTCACGTGCGTGATCATCGCGATCGCGGTGTCCTCGCCGATCGCGTCGGGCAGTTCGGACGGATCGTCGACGAGGCGCAGCTCATAGCCGCGATCGAGCTGCTCGATCAGGCCCTGCGCGATATACAGATCGCTCGGGAAGTTCGAGCGCTCGGACACGATCACGCGACGCTTCGGATCGCGCGCATTGGCGAGCCGCACGGCGGCCGACAGCAGCTTGAACAGGTTGATCGAGATCGTGTCGGTAATCACGACTTCGTCTTCGGCCGCGCCGATCAGCGGCGCGAGCTTGTTGCCGAGTCGGCGCGGCAGCGCGAACCAGCCGGCATTGTTCCAGCTGCGGATCAGTCCTTCGCCCCATTCGGCGGCGATCACGGTCTGCGCGCGCTGCGCGGCGGCGGCCGGCGGCACGCCGAGCGAGTTGCCGTCGAGATAGATGGTCGTCGGCGACAGCGCGAACTGGTCACGCAGCGCTGCGAGCGGTTCGGCGCTGTCGAGCGCCACGGCTTCATCACGATGGTTCATAGTGGTTCGATGGGTTGGGTTGTCGGGTTGATCGCTCGCCGGGGAGCGTGGCTGAGCGCGAGCCGGGCAGTGCACGCAGCACCGCGCGCACCGGGCTCGCGTCGAGCGTGGTCAGCTTCAGCGGCAGCGCGATCAGTTCGTAGTCGCCGGGTTCGACCGCGTCGAGCACGATGCCCTCGAGAATCGCCATCCGGTGCGCGCGAATGCGGTGATGAGCGTCCATCGTCTTCGATTCCTGCGGATCGAGCGACGGCGTGTCGATGCCGAGCAGCGTCACGCCGCGCGCGGCGAGCAGGTCGACGGTCTCGGGCGCGACCGCGCAGAACGCACTATCCCACTCGCGCGTCGGCGCTTTTCTGTAAGTGTGCAGTAAGACTCGCGGCGGCAAATCGTCGAGCGAGCCGGCCAGATGTTGTGGCGTCACAACAGGCGACGCGCCGATACAGTCAATCACTCTGCATAAACCGAGATATGCGTCGAGCGGCACATTGCCGATCGCGGCGCCGTCGGCGTCGTAGTGCAGCGGCGCATCGGTATGCGCGCCGGTGTGCGGCGAGATCGTCAGACGCGCGACATTGACCGGCGAGCCAGCCTCCATGCGCCAGACGCGCTCGATGCCGACCGGCGTGTCGCCCGGCCAGACGGGCGTGGTGGTATCGACGGCGGGGGTGATGTCCCAGAGTGCTCGCATGACGGTGTCGACGGTTGGTGACTATCTCTAAATCATAGAGGTCAAGCTGTGAAATGTGATTGCGAAATAATCTCCTTAGCAGCCGTGTCTTGGAACATAATTTGAGTCAAACGGGAAAGGGAGACCGAATATGAACGCGATCTCGCTCGACGCCACCGATTGCCGTATCTTGACGGTGCTTCAGCAGGAAGGACGGATCAGCAATCTCGACCTGGCGGAGCGCATCTCGCTCTCGCCATCGGCCTGTCTGCGACGCCTGCGTCTGCTGGAAGAGCAGGGCGTCATCGAACACTACCGAGCGTGCCTGAACCGCGAAGTTTTGGGGTTCGAGCTGGAAGCGTTCGTGCAGGTATCGATGCGCAACGACCAGCAGAACTGGCACGAGCGCTTTGCCGAAGCGCTGCGCGACTGGCCAGAAGTGGTCGGCGCTTTCGTCGTGACCGGCGAAACCCACTATCTGCTGCGCGTGCTCGCTCACAACCTCAAGCACTATTCGGACTTCGTGCTCAATCGCCTGTACAAGGCGCCGGGGGTGATGGACATCCGCTCGAACATCGTGCTCGAAACGCTGAAGGAAGATTCGGGCGTGCCGGTGTCGCTCGTGAAGAAGAACAGCGGGCACGGAGCCACGCATAGCGACCGTTGAGGATGATGAGGGCGGGGCGCGCTGTTTTCGACGCGTCCGACCGACAGGCGCTACAGACGCCAGGGAAGCGCCGCGCCGCTCAAAGCGGCTTCAGGCCGTGGAACTGCGCGCTCTGGAACACGAGCGGCAGCATGTCCGCGGCATTTTCGTGCACACCGCAGCGCTCCACTTCGCCGACGAAAATCACGTGGTCGCCTTCCTCGTAGCGGCTGCGGTTATGGCATTCGAACCACGCGAGTGCGCCGTCGAGCACCGGCATGCCGCTGTCGCCCGCCGCGTGCGACACGCCTTCGAAGCGGTCGCCCTTCACGGTCGCGAAGCGCTTGCACAGATCGAGCTGCGTCGAGGCCAACACATTGATCACGTAGTGACTGTTGGCGCGGAACACCGGCATCGACGCGGAGCGCGTCGCGAGACTCCACAGCACGAGCGGCGGAGAAAGCGACACCGAGTTGAACGAACTGGCCGTGATGCCGATCAGTTGGCCGGACGCGGCGCGCGTCGTAATCACGGTGACGCCGGTCGCGAACTGGCTGAGCGCCTGTTTGAACGCGGACGGGTCGAAGTTGGGTGGGCTCGCGCGCTTCATCGGGGCGAGGCCCCCGTCGCGCGCCGTGTGAAAGACCGACTACGGCGCGAATCAAGGCGCGAATTGAAGCGTATACCCGCGCGGCGGGAAGCGGATGTTTCGAAAGTCATAGTGAAAATCGTTGATTTCCGCCAATTTTAACTGCAATCGCCGCGCGCGCCGCAGCACGATGCGTGCGGTGCGTGGCAGCCGGGCGGCTGGATCGGTGATCTCCTCGACGGGCTGCACCCGAAAATTTGCCGATCGTGCTGGATCGAGGCGCGGGCGCGGCGCTTGCGTGTGTGAGGCACGGTTATTCACCCGTTGCGTGCCGGCGTTTCTATACTCGATATCTGCACGGCCGGATTTGCGGTCATTGCGCGACGGGTGCCTGACTCGTGCCTGACTGCGCCTTTCGGAACGCGTTTTCGGCCATATATTCGGATGCGGTGGCAGATACGGCGGCGCTACGCAGGCCGGCTGCCGATCATGGTGTGAATCTGATCCTGGGGTGAAGCTTATGAACGAGACAGCAACGCTCGGCGGTGGATGTTTCTGGTGCCTCGAAGCGGTGTATCTGGGTGTCGAGGGCGTCAATGCGGTGGAGTCGGGTTATGCGGGCGGTCACACGCGCCATCCGAGCTACGAGCAGGTCTGCGACGGCGACACCGGTCACGCGGAAGTGGTCAAGATCGACTTCGATCCGGCCAAGATCAGCTATCGCGAGATTCTCGACATCTTTTTCGCGATCCACGATCCGACCCAGCTGAACCGGCAGGGCAACGACGTCGGCACGCAATACCGCTCGGTGATCTTCACGCATTCCGACGCGCAGCGCGAGACCGCGCTGCAGGCGATTCGCGAGATCGGCGAACAGCGCATCTACGGCGGCAAGCTCGTGACCGAGGTGCTGCCGCTCGGCGACAACTACTGGCCCGCCGAGGCTTATCACCAGAACTATTTCGCGCAGCATCCGAATCAGGGCTACTGCTCGTTCGTGGTAGCGCCGAAAGTCGCGAAATTCCGCCAGAAGTTCGCGCATCGGATCAAGGCGGGTTAGCGGCGCAGCGCGGGGATTGGAGTCGGCAACGGGCGGATGCGTGAGACCGCCCGCTGCTGTTCGTCACTGCGGTTCCTGTGCTCGCGATGGCACCTCGTCGCCGTTATCGCCGCGCCCCTGCGTGACACGCACGCAGGCTTCGACGATTTCTGCGGCCAGTTTCGCGCAGCTGAGCGGCGCCGATCCCTCCGCCTTGTTGTTGACCGCGATCATGACCGGCTGACCAGCAAGCGCGTAACGCGCGGCCAGTTCGGCGAGCGACGCGCGCGTCGCCGGATCTTCGTCGACGAGCCGGTTGAACGGCTCGTACTTCGCCTTCGCCTGTTCGTACTTGAAACCGCCGTGCAGGCTCCAGCGCACGATCAGCGGACCGGCCGGCTCGCCATCGAGCAGCGCGAGCGCCGCGGCCTGGCGCAGCGGATCGGGCATCCGCGCATGAATGCCGACGCAGTAGCGCACGCCAGCCGTCTTCAGCATGCGGATGAAGCGCGGCGTGAGCAGGCTCGCGTCGCGAATCTCGACCGCGTAGCAACTGCCGTCGGGCAGCCCGGGCAGCGCGTCGAAAAACTCTCCCAGTCGTTCGATGAATACCGCCGGCTGCGCGAGCATCTGATCCGGCAGCGGCGAGAACTGGAACACCAGCGCGCCGGCCTTTGCGCCGAGCCCTTCGAGGCAGGGCGTGACGAAATCGTCGATCGCCATCCGCGCGTTCAGGAAGCACGGGTTCAGCGATACCGGCTCGCCGCGCTCGGCGCGCACGGTGGCGTCGGTGATCGTCATCGGCGCCTTGACGATGAAGCGGAAGTGCTCGGGCACCTGCTGCGCGTAGCGCAGGTATTCGGTGACCGTCAACGCCTGGTAGAACGAGCGGTCGATGCTGACCGTCTTCAGCAGCGGATGTGCGCCGTACGCACTCAAGCCCTCGCGCGACAGTTTGCTGTTGCTGTAGTCGTCGCCGTAGACGATGCCTGTCCAACCCGGGAACGACCATGTCGACGTGCCGAGGTGGATCTGCGGCGGCAATTGCGCCGCGAGCGCGAGCAGCTCCGGCGACGGCGGTGCAGCGAGCACGGCGCGGCTGCGGCGCTTTTTCGGGGCGTCGGCGGAGGCCGGGGCGGAGTCTGGCTCAGGAGGGGGGCTGTCGGGCGGGGTGTCGGCTTCGAACAGCGACGCGGGGGCGTTGGATATTGCGGTCTTCGGCGCGCGCTTGTGCTCTGGCTGCGCGGCAGCGCTTGCGGCCGAATCGGCTTCACGTGCGGACATGGCCGGCGCTTCTGCCGCGGCCTCCATCGGCATCCCGAACAGATCGAACTGCTGCGTGGCCTGATGCGCCGCATCGTCCGCGCTGCCGTCCTTGCCGTTCAACGGCTCTTCAACGTCACTCGTCCTGCTCTGGTCCATCAATGTCCGGCCTGCTGTTCATCAGAATTACGCCGCGGCGCGCGCTCCATGCACGCCGCCGCGGCGCGACCGGTCACACACCAGGTCACAGCCGGGTCACAGCGGTTTTTCGTACATGTAGCGGCGCGACCACGGCAGGGTTTTCGCGCTGCGGCCGGCTTTGCGGCACACCACCTGGAAAATCGACACGTCGTCGTTTTCGAACGCATACGCGCAGCCGGCCAGATACACGCGCCAGATGCGGAATTTTTCGTCGTCGACGAGCTTGCGCGCCTGGTCTGCGTGGGCCTCGAAATTTTCCGCCCAGATGTCGAGCGTGTGCGCATAGTGACGGCGCAGGCTTTCGACGTCAACCGGTTCGAGCCCGCCGCGCTGCATCGCTTCGAGCGCGAGGCTGATGTGCGGCAGCTCGCCGTCCGGGAACACGAAGCGGTCGATGAACTCACCGCCGCCGAGCGCGGTTTCGCCGCTGTCGGCGTCGCTCGATGTGATGCCGTGGTTCATCGCGATGCCGTCGTCGGCGAGCAGATCGTGCATCTTCTGGAAATAGCCGGGCAGGTTCTTGCGGCCGACGTGCTCGAACATGCCGACGCTCGTGATGCGGTCGAACTGCCCCTTGATGTCGCGATAGTCCTGCAGGCGGATATCGATCTGGTTTTCGAGGCCCGCCGCTTTCACGCGCGCGGTGGCGAGATCGAACTGGTTCTGCGACAGCGTGACGCCGACGCACTTCGCGCCGAATTTCTGCGCGGCGCGCAGCACGAGCGCGCCCCAGCCGCAGCCGATGTCGAGCAGACGCTGCCCGGGCTGCAGCTGGATTTTGGTCAGAATGTGATCGATTTTCTTCAGCTGCGCGGTCGCGAGGTCTTCGGTGCCGGTCTCGAAGTACGCGCACGAGTAGACCATGTTCTCGTCGAGCCACAACTTGTAGAACTCGTTCGACACGTCGTAGTGATACTGGATCGCTTTCTTATCCGACGTCTTCGAGTGATTGAAGTAGCGCCGCACGCGCGCGAGCTTGCCGGCGCTCGTCACGGTGCTGCGCGCGAGCTGATAGCCGATATTGATGATGTCCGACAGCTTGCCCTCGATGTCGATCTTGCCTTTGACATAGGCTTCGCCAAGATTGTCGAGGCTCGGTTCGAGCAGATAGGGCAGCGCGGTTGCGCTCTTCACGTGTAGCGTGACCCGGGGCGCGGCGAACTGCCCGAAGTCGTGTTGCTGACCGTCCCACAGCACGAGGCGTGCGGGCAGGTTAGCTGTGGTTTTGACATCTTCAACCCACTGCGCCAGCTTTTTCTCCCAGAACATGTGATCTCTCCGTGTTCGTTGATTTAAAGCAAAGCTATGTGGATCGCGACACGGCGCGGCGCATTCCGCGGGCCGCGCAACGCAATCCCGCCGACGCGCGCCGCTACGTTGGCGCCGCCGCCGGCCTCATTCGTCCGGTTATCGACCGGTCAGGGCGACAGGCGTGCGATCAGCCAGTTGGCGCTTTCTTCCGCGCGCGTGTAAAGCAGACGATCGTGCAGCCGAGACGGCCGCCCCTGCCAGAATTCGATCGCGTCGGGCACCAGACGGTAGCCACCCCAGTGCGGCGGACGCGGAGGATTTTCGCCGTATTGCAGGCTGATTTCGCGTTCGCGTACTTCGAGCTGCGAACGGCTTTCAATCACCTGACTCTGATTCGATGCCCATGCGCCGATCCGCGAGCCGAGCGGACGAGACGCGAAATACGCGTCACTGTCTGCCTCGCTCGTTTTGACGACGCGGCCCTCGATGCGCACCTGGCGTTCGAGTTCGATCCAGTGAAACAGCAGGCTCGCGTAGGGGTTCACGTTCAGTTCGCGGCCCTTGCGGCTTTCATAGTTGGTGAAGAATACGAAACCGCGCTCGTCGACGCCCTTGATAAGCACGATGCGTGCCGAAGGCCGGCCGCGCGCGTCGACCGTGGCCAGCGTCATTGCATTCGGCTCGGGCAGCTTGGCGTCGATGGCCTGCTGGAACCACGTGTCGAATTGACGGAACGGATCGTGGTTGACGTCGGCAACGTCCAGTGAGCCCAGCGAGTAGTTTTTTCGAAGCTCGGCGAGTGAGATCATGTTCTTATGCGAACGCTACAGTGTGGGCCAAGTATAGCTAAGGCGTCAGGTTTTTGCGCGCGAGCGGAGCAACGTATGGCGCGGCGCATGTTGCGCCAGCGCAAGCCTGCAACATCGCGTCGCTGCTCGTGGTCCTGCGCGGCTGTTTTCACGTGTTCAGGCAAAATACGGGCTGCGCGCCCCATTTGCCAAAGCAATTTGCCCAGGCGATTTGCCAAAGCGCCGCCGCTTGCTTTGTTCCGCCTGTGTTTTCGAGCCCTGCCATCATGTCCAGCACCACCGCGCAATCCGATCTTACTACCAGCCTCGACGCGAACGAAACCGCCGACCGCGCGCGCCGTTTCGGCGGCATCGCCCGTCTGTATGGCGCGCCCGCGCTCGCCGCATTCGAGGGTGCGCACGTCGCGGTGATCGGCATCGGCGGGGTGGGGTCGTGGGTCGCGGAGGCGCTTGCGCGCAGCGCGCTCGGCACGCTGACGCTGATCGATCTCGACAACGTCGCGGAAAGCAACACGAACCGGCAGATTCACGCGCTCGACGGCAACTACGGAAAACCGAAGGTCGAAGCGATGGCCGAACGCATCGCGGCAATCAATCCGTACTGCGAGGTGCGGCTGATCGAGGACTTCGTCGAGCCGGACAATTTCGCGGCCACGCTCGGCGGCGGCTTCGACTATGTGATCGACGCGATCGACAGCGTGCGCACCAAGACCGCGCTGATCGCATGGTGCGTCGAGCGCAAGCAGCCGCTGATCACGGTCGGCGGCGCGGGCGGTCAGCTCGACCCGACGCGGATCCGCATCGACGACCTCGCGCTGACGATCCAGGACCCGCTGCTGTCGAAGGTGCGCGGGCAGTTGCGCAAGCAGCATGGCTTTCCGCGCGGGCCGAAGGCGAAGTTCAAGGTGAACGCCGTGTATTCCGACGAGCCGCTGATCTATCCGGAAGCGGCCGTCTGCGATATCGATGAAGAAGCCGAGCACGTGAGCACGTCGCCGGGGCATACGGGGCCGGTCGGCTTGAACTGCGCGGGGTTTGGCTCCAGCGTGTGCGTGACCGCGAGCTTTGGTTTTGCGGCCGCGGCGTACGTGTTGCGGGAGCTGGCGAAGAAGGCGACGGTTTAGGTGGCAGCCCGGGCGGCGGTTTCAACCGCGCTGACCCAGGCTGCCATCGGGCAAAACATCACAATCGATCAATACAACGACGCGCTCAGCCTGCGCCGCCACTGCGACACCAGCTCCGGCTGATGCGCGGCCAGATCGAACACCGACAACATCGTCTTGCGGCCGATATCGTCGCGGAACGCGCGGTCGCGTTGCACGATCGCGAGCAGATGTTCGAGCGCCTGCGCGTATTTGCGTCGCGCGATAAACGCATTCGCGAGATCGAAGCGTGCTTCGAGATCGTCGGGGTGGCCGGCGACACGCGCTTCGAGCGCATCGGTGGGCGGCAGGTCCGCGGCGGCGTCCACCGCGTCGAGCCGCGTCTTGATCGCGTTGAAACGCGCGTCGATGCCTTGCGTGGTTTTCGGCGACAGCAGATCGACTTCGTTGCGCGCCTCATCGATGCGGTTGTCTTCGAGCAGTAACTCGATGCGGTCCATGCGCGCGTCGTCGAAGCCCGGGTCGTAAGCGAGCGCCGCTTGCAGCAGGTCGTAGGCGTCGTCGCGGCGGCCTTCGGCGAGCGCGGTCTGCGCTTCGATGCGCGCGGCCGGCGCCCCTTGCGGCACGAGCCGGTCGAGGAACTCGCGCAGCTGCCCTTCCGTCAGCACGCCGACGAACTGATCGACGGCCTGGCCGTCGGCGAACGCGATCACGTGCGGAATGCTGCGCACCTGGAAGTGCGCGGCCAGCTCGTGGTTCTCGTCCACGTTGACCTTCACGAGCTTCCATTTGCCGGCGGCTTCGGCTTCGAGCTTTTCGAGCATCGGGCCGAGACTCTTGCAGGGGCCGCACCACGGCGCCCAGAAATCGACCAGCACGGGGGCCAGCATCGACGCCTTGATGACGTCCTGTTCGAAAGTGGCCAGAGTGGTGTCCATTGCGTCCTCGTCGATAGAAACGGTTTGTGAACAGGCGCTAGGTGGGGCCGAATCGCGCGAATTCAATGCGGTGATTCGCGCGCGGCCCGGCGCCGTCACTTGCGCTGCGGCAGCGGAATCCATTCGGTTTCGCCGGGCACGTGGCCCATTTCCTGATTGGTCCACGCGAGCTTCGCGGCTTCGATTTTCTCGCGCGAGCTCGCGACGAAATTCCATTCGATGAAGCGCTCGCCGTCGAGCTTCTCGCCGCCGAGCAGCATCGCGCGCGCGCCGTGCGTGCTCGCGAGCGTGACGGTTTCGTCGAGCGCGAGCACGGCCATCTGGCCCGCTTCGAGCGGCGTGCCGTCGATCTCCAGATCGCCTTCCACCAGATATACACCGCGCTCCTCGTGCTCCGGTTCGAGCGCGAACGCGCTGCCCGGCGTGAAGTCGGCGGCGACGTACAGCGTGCCCGAAAACGTCGCGACCGGCGACACCGCGTCGAACGCGGTGCCCGCGATCACGCGCAGCGTCACGCCGTTGCGCTCGACGACCGGCAAGGTCGCCGCCGCGTGATGCGCGAACGACGGCTCGGCGTCTTCATCGGCGAGCGGCAGCGCGACCCAGGTCTGGATGCCGTGAATCGTCTGGCCGCGCGCGCGGTCTTCCGGCGGCGTTCGCTCCGAATGGACGATGCCGCGCCCGGCCGTCATCCAGTTGACGTCGCCGGGGACGATCTTCTGCTCGGAGCCGAGGCTGTCGCGATGCATGATCGCGCCGTCGAACAGATAGGTGACGGTCGCGAGGCCGATATGCGGATGCGGGCGCACGTCGAGGCCGCTGCCGGGTTCGAGGGTCGCGGGGCCCATGTGGTCGAAGAAAATGAACGGGCCGACGAGGCGCGCCGCCATCGCGGGCAGCACGCGCCGCACGGTCAGATTGCCGATGTCGCGTAAGTGCGGTTTGAGGACGGCTTTGATCGAGGAAGTCATGGGCAGGCTCGACGGGAAAGTGAAGGAGAAGGCTCGAATGGTCGATTCTACTGCGCGTCGCGCGCGGCCGAGGCATCGGCGCACGCTCGCCATGAGCGGGCGCACCGAAGCGAATTTGCGGCCTCCGTTACACTGCCAGATCGAACCATTTCTTTGGAGACCCGGATGTCGCCCAGGGACTTGCTGCTCGCGCTGATCGTCGTGCTCGCGTGGGGCGTCAATTTCGTCGTGATCAAGGTCGGCCTGCACGGCGTGCCGCCGATGCTGCTCGGCGCGCTGCGCTTTACGCTCGCTGCGGTCCCGGCGGTGTTTTTCGTCAAGCGGCCGCAGATGCCGTGGCGGTGGCTGTTCGCCTACGGCGCGACGATCTCGTTCGGGCAATTCGCGTTCCTGTTCTCGGCGATGTACGTCGGCATGCCAGCGGGGCTTGCATCGCTGGTGCTTCAGGCGCAGGCGTTTTTCACGCTGATCTTCGCGGCGCTGTTTCTGCACGAGCGCTTCCGTTTGCCGAACGTCGCGGGTCTGCTGATCGCCGCGGCGGGGCTTGCGGTGATCGGCCTGCAAGGCGGCCACACGATGTCCGTCGCTGGTTTCCTGCTGACGCTGTGCGCCGCGTGCATGTGGGCACTCGGCAACATCGTTACGAAGAAGGTCGGCAAGGTCGATCTGGTCGGACTCGTCGTGTGGGGGAGCCTGATTCCGCCGCTGCCGTTTTTCGCGGCGTCGTTCGTGTTCGAAGGGCCGCGCGAGATCGCCGCCGCGCTGACCGGTATCAGCGCGCTGTCGATCTTCGCGATCGTCTATCTGGCGTTTATCGCGACGCTGCTCGGCTATGGCTTGTGGAGCCGTCTGCTGTCGCGCTATCCGGCGAGCCAGGTCGCGCCGTTCTCGCTGCTGGTGCCAATCGTCGGACTCGCGTCGGCGTCGCTGCTGCTCGGCGAGCAACTGTCTGCGATGCAGGTGGCGGGCGCGTTGCTCGTGATGGCGGGGCTCGCGGTCAACGTGTTCGGCGGCTGGGTCGTGCAGCGCTTGATACCGGCACGCTGAGCAACCGTTGCGCCACGGGTTGCGAGCGTGAACAACAAAGCGGCCGGCGGGCCGTTTTGTGATTGCTTCGTGTGTGCCGACATCACGTCATGCGGCTCTTTGCGAGCGGCGGATTCGCCGCGAAATAGCGCTTGATGCCGGTCAGGATCGCGCTGGCCATCTTGTCGCGATACGCGTCGTCGTTGAGGCGGCGCTCTTCGTCCGGATTGCTGATGAACGCGGTCTCGACGAGGATCGACGGAATGTCCGGCGCCTTCAGCACCGCGAAGCCGGCCTGCTCGACCGAGCCCTTGTGCAGCTTGTTGATGTCGCCGATCTCTTTGAGCACGAAGTTGCCGTAGCGCATCGAGTCGCGAATCTGCGCGGTGGTCGACATGTCGAACAGTGCGCGGTTCACGGTGGCGTCGTCGGACTTGATGTTGATGCCGCCGATCAGATCCGACGAGTTCTCCTTGTTCGCCATCCAGCGCGCGGCCGCGCTCGACGCGCCGTGCTCCGACAGCGCGAACACCGAGGAGCCCTTCGCCTCGGGCGTCGTGAACGCGTCCGCGTGGATCGACACGAACAGGTCCGCGCCGACGCGGCGCGCTTTCTGCACGCGCACGTTCAGCGGCACGAAGAAGTCGGCGTCGCGCGTCATCATCGCGCGCATGTTCGGCTGCGCGTCGATCTTCGCGCGCAGCTTCTTCGCGATGTCGAGCGCGACGTGCTTCTCGTATGTGCCTGCGCCGCCGATCGCGCCCGGGTCCTCGCCGCCATGACCCGGATCGATTGCGACGGTGAGCAGTCGCACGGTGTTGCTGCGGCTCGACTTCGGTGTGGTGAATGCGTAGGTGTCGCCGCTGTCGCCGAGGTTGTCGTTGTTGCTGTCGAGACCGCGTGCGGTGCTGTTGCTGTTGGCGTTGCCACCCTTGTTGCGCGCCAGTGCGGCAGGCGGCGCGGAGGGCGCGGACGGCGCCGCCTGCCTGCCGGCAATGACCGGCGCGGACGGCGCCGTCGTGCCATGCGTGGGCGGATGCGGTACGCCCGCGGCGCCATTGCCCGCGCCACCGTTCTGCGCGTAGTGCTCGAAGAACGCTTCGCTGTTGTCGACGGGCGGCGCCGTGCCGGGGCCGGCAAGCGTCGCGGGCGGCGCGCTGTTTTCTTCGTTGAGCGCCTGCTGCTTGCGCTCGGTCTGCGCGAGCAGGTCCATCAACGGATCGGGCGCGACAGCCGGATACAGGTCGAACACGAGCCGGTACTTGTACGCGCCGACCGGCGGCAGCGCGAACACCTGCGGCTTCACCGAGCCCTTCAGGTCGAACACCATGCGCACCACGTGCGGCTGATACTGCCCGACCCGCACCGACGAAATCTGCGGATCGTTTGGTGTGATCTTCGAGACCAGCTCCTTCAGCGCCTGATCGAGGTCGAGGCCGTTCAGATCGACGACGAGCCGGTCCGGTCCCTGCAGCAGTTGCTGCGTGTTCTGCAGCGGCTGATCGGATTCGATCGTCACGCGCGTGTAGTCGCGCGCGGGCCACACGCGCACGCCGAGCACCGAGCTCGCAAACGCGAGACGCGGGGCGACGAGGCCGAGCACCAGCGTCGACGCACCGGCGCGCAGGATCTGCCGGCGCCGCCAGTTATGCGTTGCGCCCGCCGCCGATTCGATCGAATGGAATGGTTTGATTAACATCTTTCGAGACATGCCTTTCCTGATTCGCTATAAGCGCGTGCGACGAGTACCCGTGCGTCCGCGTTTGCGTCTGTGTTGCCGACGAGCCCGAGCGAGAAGACGAGATCCGGCACGCCGAGCAGCGGTCCCGCGCGTTGCGGCCATTCGACGAGGCAGACCGCGCCGCTGTCGAAATATTCGCGAAAGCCCGCGTCGGCCCATTCGGCCGGATCGGTGAATCTGTACAGATCGAAGTGATAGAGCGCGAGTTCCCCGGCGGGCCGCTCGAGCACATACGGTTCGACGAGCGTGTAGGTCGGACTGCGCACGCGGCCGGTGTGGCCGAGGCCGCGCAAGGTCGCGCGCACGAGCGTGGTTTTGCCGGCGCCGAGGTCGCCGACCAGTTGGACTTGCAGGCCGTGGAACGCGAGGCTGCTTACAGCGCCAGGCTGGGCTGGCTGTGCCTGATGCGAGGCCGCGCGCACGCTTTCGATCGCCTGTGCGAAGCGCGCGCCGAACGCCTGCGTGGCGGCTTCGTCCGCGAGCGCGAAAGAGCGTTCGAGCAGCACGGGAGCGGACGGTAGGGGCGCGTGATCGGGATTGACAGGCATTCTCGTAAAATGGCGTGATGAACCGAAGTCCGAAGTCCCCTGTTTCCTGCACGCCCGCATCGGCCGATGATGCCGTGCGAGCTTCTGGCGCAACGTCCCGTTTCGACGAGGCGGCGCTTCGTGCGCTCGCGCTCGACATCAAGACGTGGGGCCGTGAACTCGGTTTCGGGGCGATCGGCATTAGCGATACCGATCTGTCGGCCGCCGAAGCGCCGCTTGCAGCGTGGCTCGAAGCGGGTTGCCACGGCGAGATGGATTATATGGCCAAACACGGCATGAAACGCGCGCGGCCGGCCGAGCTTGTGGCCGGCACGCGACGCGTGATCACCGCGCGCATCGCCTATTTGCCTGCGCAGACGCTGGGAGCAGAGGCGGCTGAAGGGGCGCATGAAGGGAGACATGAAAGCGCGCCTGAAAGCATGCCGCAAGACGTAACGCAACCCGTCTCACGCGCGACACTCCGCGCGCGCGACTGGCGCGCGGCCGAGCACGCGCGGCTCGCGGACCCGTCGACGGCGGTCGTGTCGATCTACGCGCGCGGCCGCGACTATCACAAGGTGATGCGTCAGCGCCTGCAACAACTGGCCGACCGGATCGAAGCGGCGATCGGGCCGTTCGGCTATCGCGTGTTCACCGATTCGGCGCCGGTGCTCGAAGTCGAGCTCGCGCAGAAGGCCGGCATCGGCTGGCGCGGCAAGCACACGTTGCTGCTGCAGCGCGACGCCGGCTCGCTGTTTTTCCTCGGCGAGATCTATGTCGACGTCCCGCTGCCGACCGACGCCGAAACCTCACCCGAGGCCGCGCCCGAAACGCCGGGCTCGCATTGCGGCAGCTGCGCGCGCTGCATCGGCGCCTGTCCGACCGGCGCGATCGTCGCGCCGTACAAGGTCGACGCGCGGCGTTGCATCTCGTATCTGACGATCGAGCTGAAGGGCAGTATTCCGCTCGAGCTGCGGCCGCTGATCGGCAATCGGGTGTACGGCTGTGACGATTGCCAGCTCGTGTGTCCCTGGAACAAGTTCGCGCAGGCCGCACCGGTCGCCGATTTCGACGTGCGGCACGGGCTCGATCGCGCGTCGCTGGTCGAACTGTTCGCGTGGAGCGCCGAGGAGTTCGATACGCGCATGCAGGGCAGCGCGATTCGCCGCATCGGCTACGAGAGCTGGCTGCGCAATCTCGCGGTCGGCATGGGTAACGCGTTGCGCGCCGCGCCAGGAAGTCTCGACCTCGATGCCCGTGGCGCGATCGTGCTGGCTTTGAGGCAGCGAGCCGACGATCCGTCGGCGGTCGTGCGCGAGCATGTGGAGTGGGCGCTCGAAGCGGCGTAAAGTCGTGGCAATTCGGTGCCGGCAATCTGGCACGCTAGGGTCTGTTTACATATGGAACGCACGTGCGGATGCCCGCTATCGGCCGTCCCCCAAGGGGACTTCCTTCGGGGCGCAGGGCAAGGAGCAAGGAGCGCTGCGTGGCCGCGCCACGTGAGCGACGCGCGACGCCGCCATGCGGCCGATAGCGGGCATTCCCCTAGAATGAAATTCAGAACTGGGGTTGCCGCGAGAAGGGCCGCTCGCTGCGTCATGCTCCTTGCGAATACGTCGAGTATTCGCGGCGTCGCAATCCTTGCGAGCGGCCCTTCTCGCGGCAACGCACGTGCGTTCCATATGTAAACAGACCCTAGAGGAGCAGGCAGTCATGTTCAACGCAGTGATCGATGCGCCGTTCGGCAAGATCGGCATCCGGCTCGAAGGCGAAGCCGTGCGCGAGATCGTCTATCTGCCCGACTCGACGCCCAACGTCGCGCCCGACACGCCGCTCGCACGCGAGGTGGCCGAACAGATCGAGCGTTATTTCGAGCACGCGTCAGCGAAATTCGAGCTGCCGCTCGCCGAGTGCGGCACCGCGTTCCAGCGGCGCGTGTGGCAGGCGATCAGCGACATCCCGCCCGGCGTCGTGCTGACTTACGGACAACTCGCGAAGCAGCTCGGCAGCGTGCCGCGCGCGGTCGGCCAGGCGTGCGGCGCCAATTTCTTTCCGATCGTGATTCCGTGTCACCGCGTGGTGAGTTCGAGCGGCATCGGCGGCTTCGCGCACGATGGCGGCGACGGCTTCTTCCGCAACGTGAAGCGCTGGTTGCTCGCGCATGAAGGTGTGCCGTACGTATGAGCACGAGCACCACCAATACCGCTGTACACGTCGAAGACACAGCCGCCGCATCACCGCTGCTGCTGACCAGCTCCGCATCGATCGACGCCTTCTGCGACGCGCTGTGGCTCGAGCATGGCCTGTCGCGCAACACGCTCGACGCGTATCGCCGCGACTTGCGGCTCTTCTGCGAATGGCTCGCGCACACGCGCAATGCTTCGCTCGACACCGCGAGCGAAGCCGACCTGAGCGCCTACAGCGCGGCGCGGCAAAAGGACAAGGCGACCTCGGCGAACCGCCGGCTGTCGGTGTTTCGCCGCTATTACGCGTGGGCGGTGCGCGAGCATCGCGCGGCCGCCGATCCGACCTTGCGCATCCGCTCGGCGAAGCAGCCGCCGCGATTTCCGTCGACGTTGAGCGAGGTCCAGGTCGAAGCGTTGCTCGGCGCACCCGACATCGACACGCCGCTCGGCTTGCGCGATCGCACGATGCTCGAGTTGATGTACGCGAGCGGCTTGCGCGTGACCGAACTGGTCACACTGAAAACCGTCGAGGTGGGACTCAACGAAGGCGTCGTGCGCGTCACTGGCAAGGGCTCGAAGGAGCGGCTGGTTCCGTTCGGCGAAGAGGCGCACGCGTGGATCGAGCGCTATCTGCGCGAGGCGCGCCCGGCGCTCCTCGGCCCGCGCGCGGCCGATGCGCTATTCGTGACGACACGCGCGGACGGCATGACGCGCCAGCAGTTCTGGAACATCATCAAGCGACACGCGCAGGCCGCGGGCGTCCATGCGCCGTTGTCGCCGCACACGCTGCGGCACGCGTTCGCGACTCATCTGCTCAATCACGGCGCGGATCTGCGCGTCGTGCAATTGCTGCTCGGTCACACCGATATTTCGACGACGCAGATCTACACGCACGTCGCGCGAGAGCGGCTGAAATCGCTGCATGCGCAGCATCATCCGCGCGGGTGAGCACGACGTGAAGCGCGCGGGTGCCCGCGCGCTTCACACGACCTCGCGTAACCGGTGCTTGAGAATCTTGCCGGTCGATGCGGCCGGCAGCGCCGCGAGCACCTTCAGCTCGGCTGGCCGCTTATACGGCGCGAGCCGCTCGCCGCACCACGCGATCAACTCCGCGGGCGTGACCGTCGCGCCGGAAACCAGTTCGACGAACGCGATCACCTCCTCGTTGCCCTCGACCGCGCGTCCGATCACCGCCGACTGCACGACCTGCGGATGCGCGTTCAGCACGTGCTCGACCTCGGCCGGATACACGTTGAAGCCCGAGCGGATGATCAGCTCCTTGCTGCGCCCGACGATATGCAACGCGCCGTCCGCGGCCTGCCGCGCGAGGTCGCCGGTCTTCAGCCAGCCATCCTCGGTGACGGTCGCGCGGGTCTGCTCGGGGTTGCGGTAATAGCCGAGCATCACGTTCGGCCCGCGCACCCATAGCTCGCCGATCTCGCCCGGCGCGGCGTCGGCGCCGTCGAGCCCGACGAACTTCACTTCGACGCCCGGAATGACTTCGCCGACCGAGCAATCGGCGCGCGGTGCGTCGACCATCGTCTGCGACACGGTCGGGCTGCTTTCGGTCATGCCGTAGCCGTTGTGCAGCGGCAGACCGTACACGGCTTCGACCTGCGCCTTCAGCGCGGCGTCGAGCGGCGAGCCGCCCGAGTACGCGAAGCGCAGTCGCGGCGCGGACCATGCGTGGCCGTGCGTGTGCAGATGTTCGAGCAGCTTCGCGTGCATCGCCGGCACGCCCTGGAAGATCGAGACGTGCTCGGTGGCGAGGGCGAGGCGCACCGCTTCCGGCACGAAGCGCGGCGCGAGCCGCAACGTCGCGCCCGCATGCAGGCTGCCGAGGCACACCGACGCGAAGCCGTACACATGCGAGATCGGCAGCACCGCATAGACGACGTCGTCGGGCTCGACCTGGCGCAGCCGGCTCGACACGGCCGCGATGTACAGCAGATTGCGATGCGACAGCATCACGCCTTTCGGCGTGCCGGTGGTGCCGGTCGTGTAGATCAGCGCCGCGCATTGGCGGTCGCTGGCGGCTTCGTCGGCTTCGGCTTGCACGCTGCTGTCCACCGCATACGACCATGCGCCGATGTCCGGCGACAGCGTGGGTGCGTGCGTCGCTCGATGCCGCTCAGCATGCTGGCGCGCGTCGGGCGAGCTTTCGAGCGCATACGCGATAACGCGCGGTTGCGCATGCGCGCGGATCGATTCGAGTTCGGCGGCCGACAGTCGGGCGTTCGACACGAGCGCCCACGCCTCGAGCTTCGCGGTCGCGAACAGCAGCACGATTTGCGCGATGCTGTTCTCCGCGACGATCATCACGCGATCGCCGCCGCGCACGCCCCAGTCGCGCAGCAGCGCGGCGGCCGCATCGACGGCCTCGCGCAGTTGCGCGTTGGTCAGGCGGCGCGCATCTTCGATCAGCGCGACATGCCGCGGATCGCGTGCGGCGGCGAGCGCCGGAATGTCGCCGATGCGCGCGGGCAGGGCGGCGAGCAGCGCGGGGATATCGATCGTGGAACGGATGGATGAAGCCTGCTTCAACACTGTCTCCTCTTTACCAATTCGTGGCCCTGCGCGCAGTATCTCGCAACGCGCCGGCATATTTTCGAACGATCGTGCCACAAGTGTCGAACCCGCACAATTGGCCATCCGGCAAATAGCCGTTGTGCAAACTCGCCATTACAATGCGCCGATGAGCAAATCCAGACATGTGTCGGAAACACCCGCCACGCAGCTGCTGCGCCGTCACGGCGTCACGTTCGGCGAGCATCCTTACGACTACGTCGAGCATGGCGGCACCGCGGAATCGTCGTGCCAGCTCGGCGTCGACGAGCATCACGTCGTGAAGACGCTGGTGATGGAAGACGAGCACGCGAAGCCGCTGATCGTGCTGATGCACGGCGATCGCACCGTCAGCACCAAGAACCTCGCGCGGCAGATCGGCGCGAAGCGCGTCGAGCCGTGCAAGCCCGAGGTCGCGAACCGGCATTCGGGTTATCTGATCGGCGGCACGTCGCCGTTCGGCACGCGCAAGCAGATGCCGGTGTATGTCGAGTCGACCATTCTCGAGATGGACAAAATCTGGTTGAACGGCGGGCGGCGCGGCTTTCTCGTCAGCATCGAGCCGAAGGTGCTCACCGATCTGCTCGCGGCAAAGCCGGTGCAATGCGCGAGCGTGGACTGACGCCGATGAGCGGGTTGACGTTTGCCTGAATGTTTTTCGCGCGGACGCGTTCGGTAAAATGTGCGCCGCCCTGATTCGACGGGCATGCCCTGTTGCGGTTGGGGTATCGAATGTCAGACCGCGATCCTTATAAGAGTCCCAGATGCAAAACCTGATCGTCGCTGTCATTGCCTATCTGATCGGTTCGTTGTCGTTTGCCGTGATCGTGAGCGCCGTGATGGGTCTCGACGACCCGCGCTCGTACGGCTCGGGCAACCCGGGCGCCACCAACGTGCTGCGCAGCGGCAGCAAGAAGGCCGCGATTCTGACGCTGATCGGCGACGCCTTCAAGGGCTGGTTGCCGGTATGGCTGGTCGTGCATTTCGGCGCGCGTTACGGGCTCGACGAGCGCGCGATCGCGATTGCGTCGCTTGCGGTGTTTCTCGGTCACCTGTATCCGATTTTCTTCCGCTTCAAGGGCGGCAAAGGCGTCGCGACCGCCGCGGGCGTGCTGCTCGCGATCAACCCGACGCTCGGCGTCGCGACCTTGCTAACCTGGCTGATCGTCGCGTTCTTTACGCGCTACTCGTCGCTCGCGGCGCTGTGCTCGGCGCTGTTCGCGCCGCTGTTCTACGTGTTTCTGTTCGGGCCGCGCATCGTCGCGCTCGCGGTTCTGGTGATGAGCCTGCTGCTCGTGTGGCGGCATCGCGGCAATATTGCGAAGCTGATGCGGGGGCAGGAGAGCCGTATCGGCGACAAAAAGAAGGCAGCCGGTCCGGCGGCGGGCAACGATCTTTGAAGTGGGCTGAGCGCTTCGCCCGGCCCGATGGCCCGATGCGAAGCGCTTCCGGGTCCGCGTGAGGCTCGTTGCAAGCCAGGCGCGTCGTGCCGCTTAGTCGCGGAAGTTGTTGAAGTCGAGCGGCGTGTCGGTCACGTCCTTGCGCAGCATCGCGATCACGCTTTGCAGATCATCGCGCTTCGCACCGGTGATGCGCACCGCATCACCCTGAATGCTCGCCTGCACCTTGATCTTGCTGTCCTTCACCAGACGCACGATTTTCTTCGACAGATCGCCCGAGACGCCCTTCTTGATCTTGATGACCTGCTTGACCTTGTCGCCGCCGATCTTCTCGATCTTGCCGTAGTCGAGGAAGCGCACGTCGACGTTGCGCTTGGCCATTTTCGACAGCAGCACGTCCTTCACCTGGCCGAGCTTGAAGTCGTCGTCGGCGTACGCGGTGATTTCGTTTTCCTTGTGTTCGACGCGCGCGTCGGACCCCTTGAAGTCGAAACGCGTCGAAATTTCCTTGTTGGACTGCTCGATCGCGTTCTTGACTTCGATCATGTTCGCTTCGCAGACGACGTCAAACGATGGCATTGCTTTCTCCCAATAGTGCGGCAGTGCGCGACACAGCCGGTCGGCTGAGCGCGAGGCACTCGCTATAATCACGGACCGGACGTCATTTTACCGACGCCGCTCTCTTTTGCCCAAGGCCGCCGCGCGGCGTCGCGACGGCGGGCGATCCCGCGTCGGGCGGCGCCGCTCGTGTCGTCAGGCGCGTCGTTGGTTGTTTTTGTCGTTTCCTGTCGCTTCCCGTCGTTGCCCTGTTGCCATTCCGATGTCCCAATCCGCTCTTGCCGCTCCCGCCGTCGCGTCCCTCATGGCCGGCTATCCGCTGAAGGCCCACAACACGTTCGGCTTCGACGTACGCGCGCAGTTCGCGTGCCTGATCGAGCGTGAGGAACAGTTGCTCGCCGCGGTGCGCGATCCGCGCGTCGAGGGCCTGCCGCGCCTCGTGCTGGGCGGTGGCAGCAACGTCATGCTGACCGGCGACTTCGCCGGGCTCGTACTGCTGGTGGCGCTGCGCGGGCGCCGCGTGGTGCGCGAGGATCAGGATGCGTGGTATGTCGAGGCGGCTGGCGGCGAGCCGTGGCACGAGTTCGTCGCGTGGACGTTGGCGCAGGGCATGCCCGGCCTCGAGAATCTCGCGCTGATACCTGGCACGGTCGGCGCGGCGCCAATCCAGAACATCGGCGCGTACGGGCTCGAAATGTGCGAACGCTTCGCGTCGCTGCGGGCGATCGAGCTCGCGACCGGCGAGGCCGTCGAACTCGACGGCGATGCGTGCCGGTTCGGCTATCGCGACAGCCTTTTCAAGCGGGAAGGGCGCGAGCGCTTCGTGATTGCGTCGGTGACGTTCCGTTTGCCGAAGGCGTGGCAGCCGCGCGCGGGCTACGCGGATCTCGCGCGCGAGCTGGCGGCGCGCGGTCATGCGGCGAGAGCTGGCCAAGCCGAGGGTGCGGCCGCGCAGCCGACCGCGCAAGCCATTTTCGATGCGGTCGTCGCCGTGCGGCGTGCGAAGCTGCCCGATCCGCTCGAACTGGGCAACGCGGGGAGCTTCTTCAAGAATCCGGTAATCGATGCCGCCCAGTTCGAGGCGCTGAAGCGTCGCGAGCCGGAAGTCGTGTCGTATGTGCAAGCGGATGGGCGGGTGAAGCTGGCGGCCGGCTGGCTGATCGACCGATGCGGCTGGAAGGGCCGCGCGATGGGCGCGGCGGCCGTGCATGAGCGACAGGCGCTGGTGCTGGTGAATCGCGGTGGCGCTAGCGGCACGGAAGTGTTGGCGCTGGCACGGGCGATCCAGCACGACGTGTTCGAGCGATTTGGCGTGGAACTGGAGGCGGAGCCAGTTTGCCTGTGAGCGGCAGTTCTCTCTTTTCGCGCTGAGTTGCCCCGCGGAGCGTCGCCGCCGACGAATGCAAAAGGCGCCGGGAGTTTCCTCCCGGCGCCTTTTTTGTGCCCGCGGTTCCGGCGCGTGTATGGACCAGCGGCTCGCTCAGTGATTGAGCTTGCCGAGCAGCAGGTATTCCATCAACGCCTTCTGCACGTGCAGACGGTTTTCCGCCTCATCCCACACGACGCTCTGCGGTCCGTCGATCACTTCCGCGCTGACTTCTTCGCCGCGATGCGCGGGCAGGCAGTGCATGAAGAGCGCGTCGGGATTCGCGCGCGCCATCATGTCGGCGTCGACGCACCAGTCTGCGAAGGCCTTCTTGCGCGCTTCGTTCTCGGCCTCGAAGCCCATGCTGGTCCACACGTCGGTGGTGACGAGATCGGCGCCCGTGCAGGCTTCGTTCGGGTCGTCGAATTCCTCGTAGAACGACGCGCTTTCCGCCGCGACGAGCGCGCGGTCGAGCTTGTAGCCGGGCGGCGTGGACAGGCGCAGCCTGAACCCGAGAATCTGCGCGGCTTCGATCCACGTGTACAGCATGTTATTCGCGTCGCCGACCCACGCGACCGTCTTGTCGCGAATTGGACCGCGATGCTCGAAGTACGTGAAGATGTCTGCGAGCACCTGACACGGGTGGTATTCGTTCGTGAGCCCGTTGATCACCGGCACGCGCGAATTCTCGGCGAAGCGCTGGATGATGTCCTGGCCGAACGTGCGGATCATGATGATGTCGACCATGCGCGAGATGACCTGCGCGGCGTCTTCGATCGGCTCGCCGCGGCCGAGCTGCGTGTCGCGCGTGCTCATGAACACGGCGTGGCCGCCCAGCTGGAAGATGCCGGCTTCGAACGACAGGCGCGTGCGTGTCGAATTCTTTTCGAAGATCATCGCCAGCGTGCGGTCATGCAGCGGGTGATAGGTCTCGTAGTTCTTGAATTTGCGTTTCAGGATGCGCGCGCGCTCCAGCACGTACTCGTAGTCTTCCAGCGAGAAGTCCTTGAACTGCAGGTAGTGGCGAATTTTCTTGGCGGTCATGAAACAAATACGGCGGTCTCACCCGGCAGGGTTGCCGGACTGCGCCGCCGTCGGTGTGGTGGTAACTCCATGCAGCATAAAGGATTTCGCCTCGTTTGACGAGTCGGCGGGAAGGCGCCGCAAGCGATTCGAAAGCGTCGTATCGGGCTTCGCGGGGTCATCGGAAGGCGCTTGTGTGCGCTGCGGAAAAGGGCCCGCTGCGCTATAATCTGCCGGTTATCCCAAAGCCCAGCAGGCCGGCGTTTCGCATGAAGAAACGCGGCTCGCGCGGCGCGGAAAGCCTGTCAAGGCGTGGCCGTCATGACAGACGCCAGAGCGGTTCAGCCGGTTCGCCGCAGCGGTTCTCGTGGTGCGGTTCGTCATTGTTGCGTTAGCGCCAGATCCCACGCACGTCGCAGGTGGCTGCAAGCGCTTGCCGTACATGCCGCTTGCGGTGAGTTCGAGCGTACAACTGGCGTCGCCGGTTGGTCGTCATTCCGCTGGGCAGTCACACAGGTATTTCTACATGGCCGAAGCAGCTCCAATCGAATATTTCATTCAGGGCATTACGTCGACCGGAAAAAAATTTCGGCCGAGCGACTGGTCGGAGCGGCTCGCGGGCGTCATGTCGTCGTTCGGGCCCGGCGTGAGGAAGGGGCCGAACGCCTATATGCAGTACTCGCTGTACGTGCGGCCGACCATGATCGGCGACCTCAAATGCGTGATTCTCGATTCGCGGCTGCGCGACATCGAACCAATGGCCTTCGATTTCGTTATGAACTTCGCGAAAGACAACGACCTGCTGGTCACCGAGGCGTGTGAACTGGAACTCGAGCATGCGCCTGCGCCGCAAGCCAAACGGCACGTCATCTGATGTAAGTCGACCGGATCGGCAAAAGCAAAAAAACAAAAACCCGCAAGCAGCGGGTTTTTTTGTGGCTGGCAATTGAACCAAAACAAAAAAGCCCGCCAAAGCGGGCTTCTTGTGCAGCGGAAACAGGAGGTAGCCCGCCGAAGCGGGCCGACCGGAATTACTGCGCTGCGGGCGCTTGCAGACCCTTGACGGCTGCAGCGAGGCGGCTCTTGTTGCGAGCTGCCTTGTTCTTGTGAACGATGTTCTTGTCGGCGATGATGTCGATGGTCTTCGACGATGCCTTGAAGATTTCGGCGGCCTTAGCGTGATCGCCTGCGTCGATTGCCTTGCGGACAGCCTTGATAGCCGTGCGGAACTTCGAGCGCAGTGCCGAGTTGTGCGAGTTTGCCTTCGCGGCCTGGCGGGCGCGCTTGCGTGCTTGTGCGGAGTTAGCCATGACGGTTCCTTATCCTGTTCCTGTTTCCAGTACCCAGCCTTCAATGATGAGGCGAGGTGCTGCTTCTCGATCCGAACCCTTGGAAGCGATTGCCCAAGGGCGCAAAAGTGTCGAAAAAATCGATCGAACTACGCGAAGGCGGGCCCGTGTTTCAAGGCATCCGGATGTATTGACAGACGGCGCTGCGCCAACCTGAGAACCGCGTCCGAAGACCATTCGAAAACTGAGCAAGCTTCGAAACCGACGATTATAGCAACAAAATCAGGCACGTGACAACGGAAAACACGCGCCGGCGCCACGATGACCGGAGCGGCGTCATGTCGGCGCGTATGTGCTGGCCCTCCTGCGAGGGCACCGATGGAAGGCGGGGGCGCTGCCGGGAAGACCGCAGAAAACAGAAAAAATCGCGCTTTCCGGTCGATCGCGGCGAACGTCCGCGTGGCAAATCGGTCCGAATCGCGTTCTGGCTCGTCGCCCGCATTGGCGGGACCCGTATAATAAGCGCCCCATGAATCTATTACGAGCCCTGCTGACGGTCAGCGGCTTCACGCTGCTGTCGCGCGTGACCGGACTGGCCCGTGAAACGTTGATCGCCCGTGCGTTCGGCGCCAGTCAATACACCGACGCTTTCTACGTCGCCTTTCGCATTCCGAACCTGCTGCGTCGCATTTCCGCCGAAGGCGCGTTCTCGCAGGCCTTCGTGCCGATCCTCGCGGAGTTCAAGAACCAGCAAGGCCACGACGCCACCAAGGCGCTCGTCGACGCGACCTCGACCGTGCTCGCGTGGGCGCTCGCCGTGCTGTCAGTGATCGGCGTGGTCGGCGCGTCGGGCGTCGTGTTCGTCGTCGCGTCGGGCCTCGCGCACGAGGGCCACGCGTACCAGCTTGCGGTCGCGATGACGCGCATCATGTTCCCATACATCATTTTCATCTCGCTGACGTCGCTGGCGTCGGGCGTGCTGAATACGTACAAGAACTTTTCGTTGCCCGCGTTCGCGCCCGTGCTGTTGAACGTCGCGTTCATCGTCTCCGCCGTATTCCTCGCGCCGCGCCTGCAAACGCCGGTCTATGCGCTCGCCTGGGCAGTGATCGTCGGCGGCGTGCTGCAATTCGTCGTGCAACTGCCGGGCCTCAAGAAGATCGACATGGTGCCGCTCATCGGCCTGAACCCGCTGCGCGCGCTCGCGCATCGCGGCGTAAAGCGGGTGCTCGCGAAGATGGTGCCGGCGATGTTCGCGGTGTCGGTCGCGCAGATCAGCCTGATCATCAACACCAACATCGCGTCGCACATCGGCCCCGGCGCGGTGTCGTGGATCAACTACGCCGACCGGCTGATGGAGTTTCCGACCGCGCTGCTCGGCGTCGCGCTGGGCACGATCCTGCTGCCGAGCCTGTCGAAAGCGCACGTCGATGCCGACTCGCATGAGTATTCGTCGCTGCTCGACTGGGGACTGCGCGTCACGTTCCTGCTCGCCGCGCCGAGCGCGATCGCGCTGTTCTTTTTCGCCCAGCCGCTGACAGCGGTGCTGTTCAACTACGGCAAGTTCGACGGCAATGCGGTCGTGATGGTGAGCCGCGCGCTCGCCGCCTACGGAGTCGGCCTGATCGGCCTGATCCTGATCAAGATCCTCGCGCCGGGCTTTTACGCGAAGCAGGACATCAAGACGCCAGTGAAGATCGGCATCGGCGTGCTGGTCGTCACGCAGTTGAGCAACTACGCGTTCGTGCCGGTGTTCGCGCATGCGGGTCTCACGCTGAGCGTCGGGCTCGGCGCTTGCGTCAATGCGTTGCTGCTATTCATTGGTCTGCGCAAACGTGGCATTTATATGCCGTCGAGCGGCTGGCTCAAGTTTTTCGTGCAGTTGCTCGGGGCGTGCCTCGTGCTCGCCGGCGTGATGCGCTGGCTCGCGATCAGCTTCGACTGGATCGGCATGCATACCCAGCCGGTCAGCCGCATGGTGTTGCTCGGTGCGTGTCTCGTGCTGTTCGCCGCGCTGTATTTCGGTATGCTTTGGCTGATGGGCTTCAAGTACGCGTATTTCAGAAGGCGAGTGAAGTGATCACCATGTCGCGGGTTCTCGATTATTTCAGTACGCTCGTCGCCGAAGACGAGAGTTTGCCGCTGACCGAGACGGCGCTCTCGATCGCGCAGGATGCCTATCCCGACCTCGATCTGCAGTCGGTGCTCGCCGAGATCGACGAGCTGGTGCTGCGGCTGCGACGCCGCATGCCCGACGATGCCGACATCCGTCAGAAGGTTGGCATTCTCAACCGTTTCTTTTTCCGCGAACTCGGTTTCGCGAGCAACCTGAACGATTACTACGACCCCGACAACAGCCATCTGAACGTCGTACTCAAACGTCGCCGCGGCATTCCGATTTCGCTCGCGGTGCTCTATCTGGAGATGGCCGAGCAATTCGGCGTTCCGGTGCGTGGGGTGTCGTTTCCAGGCCACTTCCTGCTGCGCGTGACGATGCCCGACGGCGACGTGATGCTCGATCCGACCACCGGTCATTCGCTGTCCGAAGCGCAGATGGTCGAGATGCTCGAGCCGTACGTTGCGTCGGCTGGCGATTCGGTCGGGCGCGCGCTACGCATGCTGCTGCAACCGGCCACGCATCGCGAGATCGTCGCGCGGATGTTGCGCAACCTGAAGGCGATCTATCTGCAGACCGAGCGTTGGCAACGTCTGCTCGCAGTGCAGCAACGGCTCGTCATTCTGCTGCCGGACAATATCGAGGAAGTGCGGGATCGCGGTTTCGCGTATGCGCGGCTCGATTATCTACGGCCCGCGCTCGAGGACCTCGAAAGCTATCTCGGCGATCGCCCCGATGCGGAAGATGCCACCGTGGTCGAGTCGCAGTTGCATGAATTGCGGCAGCGCACGCGGCATGATGGCGGCGAATAGCGACGCGCGTTTTCACGCTGCATAAAACACAAACGCCTGCACATGTCGCACATGCACAGGCGTTTTTCTATCGCCGTATGCAGGCCTTGGCCAAGCATCGGCGACCCGATCGATCGCTAAGCGATCCTCACTTCGGCTGCATGCGGATCGCGCCGTCCAGCCGGATCACCTCGCCGTTCAGCATCGGATTGTCGAAGATCTGCTTGGCGAGCATCGCGTATTCGGCCGGTTTGCCGAGGCGCGGCGGGAACGGCACCATCGCACCGAGCGCGTCCTGCACTTCCTGCGGCATGCCGAGCAGCATCGGCGTTTCGAAGAGGCCGGGGGCGATCGTCATCACGCGGATCGCGTTGCGCGACAGGTCTCGCGCGATCGGCAGCGTCATACCGACCACGCCAGCCTTCGACGCGGAGTAGGCCGCCTGGCCGATCTGGCCGTCGAACGCGGCGACCGATGCGGTGTTGATGATCACGCCGCGCTCGCCGTCGGCGTTCGGCTCGTTCTTCGACATTTGCACCGCGGCGAGCCGGATCATGTTGAACGTGCCGATCAGATTGATCGAGATCGCGCGCGTGAACAGATCGAGCGAATGGGGGCCATCCTTGCCGACGGTCTTCGCGGCCGGCGCGACGCCCGCGCAGTTGACGAGACCGCGCAGCGTACCGAGCTTCGTCGCGGCTTCGACGGCCTGTTGCGCGTCCTCTTCCCGGGTCACGTCGCATTTGACGAAAGCGCCGCCGAGTTCCTTTGCGAGCGCCTCGCCCGCGTCCAGATTCAGGTCGGCGAGGACGACCTTGCCGCCGTTCTCGACGAGCAGGCGCGCGGTGGCAGCGCCGAGCCCTGATGCGCCGCCGGTGATCAGGAACACGTTGTCACGAATTTCCATGTCTTCTCCTTTGCTACGGTTGTTCAGTGCGGTCTCGAGCGAAGCATTTTTCGACGACGATCGATTGTAGCGGCTGTGCTGCGCTGCGGAAAGCGAAGCGGGCGGCGGCATGCAAGCGCTATGGAAACCTAACTGGTTCCGCTGGGCGTTTCCCACCGCTTGCCGCTTTTGGTTTGCGCACCGAGCCAGATAAAAAAACCCGCCCAACGTGGGCGGGTTTTGGTCAAACGAAAACAGCGGTAATGTTTGGACCAAGCCGGCTTACTTCAGCGCGTCGAACGCGCGGGCGCGAATTTCATCGACGCTGCCGAGGCCCGAAATGCGGCGATATCGGGGCGCCTTCACCGAGCTCGACGTATCGCCGTTCTTCGCCCAGCCGTTGTAGTACTCGATCAGCGGCTTGGTTTGCGATTCGTACACTTCCAGACGCTTCTTGACCGTTTCTTCCTTGTCGTCATCGCGCTGGATCAGCGGCTCGCCGGTCATGTCGTCGATGCCCTCGACCTTCGGCGGATTGAACGTCACGTGATAGGTGCGGCCCGACGCGGGGTGCGAGCGACGGCCGCTCATGCGCACGATGATCTCGTCGAACGGCACGTCGATTTCGAGCACGTAGTCGATCGCGACACCGGCCTGCTTCATTGCTTCGGCTTGCGGAATCGTGCGCGGGAAGCCGTCGAACAGATAGCCGTTCGCGCAGTCCGGCTGCTGCAGACGTTCCTTCACGAGGTTGATGATCAGCTCATCCGTGACGAGCTCGCCGGCGTCCATGAAGCGCTTTGCTTCGAGGCCGAGCGGCGTGCCGGCCTTGACGGCCGCGCGCAGCATGTCGCCGGTCGAAATTTGCGGGATGCCGAACTTTTCCTTGATGAAGTTGGCCTGAGTGCCTTTGCCGGCACCCGGTGCACCCAACAGGATCAAACGCATGGATATCTCCAGATCTATGTGAATTCTTTGTTGACGCGGCATGCTTCCCGGCGATTCTCGCAGGTTCCGCATCGGCTACCGTTGGCTACCTCGCGCTGCACGTCGAATACGACGGCGCTGCAAGATCCGCACGGCGCGGCCGGGATAACCCGAGTGTCCCCTGCGCTGGGAGGCGCGCATAACCGTTCGATTATGCCACGGCTTCCCGCGCTCAAGACCCGAATAAGGCCCGTACGCGCGCGAGATCGGCGGGGGTATCGACCCCCGCCAACGGTACGTCTTGCGTGACGAGGACCGCGATGCGCTCGCCATGCCACATCGCGCGCAGTTGTTCGAGCGCTTCGACCTGCTCGATCGGCGAGATCGCGAGGCTCGGGTACGTGCGCAGAAATTTCGCGCGATACGCGTACAGGCCGATGTGCCGGTATACGACGGCGGGCGCGGCCGGCGTCGGCATCGACGCGACGTTGGGCCAGTGCGATTGCCATGCGTCGCGCGCCCACGGGATCGGCGCGCGCGAGAAATACAGCGCGACGCCGCGCGCATCGGGCACGACCTTGACGACGTTCGGATTGAAAATTTCGGCGGGATCGGTGATCGGATGTGCGGCCGTCGCGATCGCGCAGTCGCTCGTCGTTGCCAGATGCGCGGCGACGCCGCGCACGAGCGCCGGGTCGATCAGCGGCTCGTCGCCCTGCACGTTGACGACGATCGTGTCGTCGCTCCAGCCGAAACGCGTTGCCACTTCCGCGAGACGGTCGGTGCCCGACGGATGGTCGGCGCGCGTGAGAACCGCGTCGAAGCCGTGGTCTCGCGCCGCGTCGAGCACTTCCTGCGCGTCCGACGCGACCAGCACCTGTTGCGCGCCCGATTCGCGCGCGCGCTCCGCGACGCGCACGACCATGGGTTTGCCGCCGATGTCCGCGAGCGGCTTGTTGGGCAGACGCGTCGACGCGAGGCGGGCCGGCACGACGGCGATAAACGGATGAGGGGTGGTGTGGATCATCGGATCAGGAACGGACGGCGATCAGGCCGGAGGAAGAGGCTGCGCGCGCGACGCTCACGCAGGGTCGGACATGAGCCGGAGCGGCGAAAACGGCTGCGGATCGATATTGGAGCGCATGCGGGGAGGGGGCGGCGGCATCAATGAGGCCTGCCTTGACCGCGCGCGCGAGACGTCGCGGCGCCTCGGTGCCGCGACCCGGCGGGTCAGGCGACCGAGCCTGGATTCAGATCGACCGGCGTGCCTTCGACGGTCTGCCTCGCTTCGTCGACGAGCATCACGGGAATGCCGTCGCGGATCGGATAGGCGAGCTTGTCCGCGTTGCAGATCAGTTCCTGCGCGGCGCGGTCGTAGCTGAGCGGGCCCTTGCAGATCGGGCAGACGAGGATTTCAAGCAGGCGAGCGTCCACGGACTTTCTCCACAACTAATGCAGTGAGGCGGTGATCAAGCGCGGCTTCGACCGGGACTACCCAGATGCGCGCGTCGTGCCAGGCCCCCAATTTTACCGCATCCTTTTCCGTAATCAGGATCGCGTCGGCGTCGACGTCGGTGAACGGATTGCGCTCGAACGCGTAGTGGTCGGGCAGCGCGCGCGTCGTGGGCGCGAGGCCGGCCGCGCGCACTGTCGCGAAAAAGCGTTCCGGCGCGCCGATGCCGGCCGCGGCCAGCACGCGTTGACCGGCGAATTGCGCAAGCGGGCGGCGCAGTGCGGGATTGTCGAGATGCCACGCGTCGGCAGGGGCGAGCTGCAGTGCGAACGTGTTCGGCCACGCGGGCAGCGTGCGCGCATACGGATCGTTGATCAGCGTCGCGTCGCGGCGGCGCGACAGCGGCTCGCGCAGCGGCCCGGCCGGTAGCAGGAAACCGTTGCCGCCGAGCCGGTGATCGAACACGACGAGTTCGACATCGCGCGCGAGGCGATAGTGCTGCAAGCCGTCGTCGCTGACGATCACGTCGACGTCGCGATGCGCGGCGCACAGCGCCTGCGCGGCGGCGACGCGGTCCGGACAGACCCACACGGGTGCGCCGGTGCGGCGCGCGATCAGCAACGGCTCGTCTCCGCCGACCCGTGCCGACGAACCGGGCGTGACCTGGGTCGGGGTGCTCACGCGCGCGCCGTAGCCGCGCGACACGATGCCGGGCGTTAAGCCCGCAGCGCGCAACGCTTCGACGAGCGCGATGACGGTCGGCGTCTTGCCAGTGCCCCCGACCGTCACGTTGCCGACCACCACCACCGGCACGCCGACGCGCACCGATTTGAGCCAGCTAAGCGAAAACGCGGCGCGGCGCGCGGCCGCGACTGCGCCGAACACGCAGGCGAGCGGCGTCAGCGCCCAGGCGAGCGGTCCACGTTGCTGCCATTCGCGCGAGAGGCGCGCTCCGAGACGGTCGCTGAGTTCGCTCATGGGCGGGTTGCGAGCACGGACTGCGCGCCGTGCGCACTACGCGGGGTCAACATCAACGCGGTTCTCCGGGCAATCGAATGCGAATACGGGTCGAAAAATGAGGTGCGAGCGGCGCGGCGAAAGGGCCCGCGCCCAGTGGCCTCGGGCCGGCAAGCTCTCCGCCGCGCTGCGCGATCGACATACCGTCGAACCCGGCACTGTAGCGCGCGGGCGTCCCGCCCGGCAAGTCGCGTAAGGTCCAACGCACGCCGCTCCACGCTATGTGCGGTTGCTCACAGTCTGTGGATAACTTTGTGGAGAACCTGCCGTCCGATCGTCCCGAAGGGCCGTTCCGTGCGCTTTGGATCGTAGTACTCGCTCGCTATCGAGATGCAAACGCCATATAAATCAAGGCTCTGCCAGGAATTTATTGACGTTGGCGGGCGTTCTGGCGGAATTCGTCAGGCGGTTCCCGCCATGTGGACACTTTTAACAATCCTGCGATTCCGGCTGGACGCCGCTCTTCGCTCGGTCTATCGTCTGTCCGGCCAGCGCTATTTATTCCTTGCATGAACCCCGAAAATCCTTTTGCTTCTGCGGCCACACCTGGCGGTGAGGTCGTCGTTCCCGTCTCCGCGCTCAATCGCGCGATCGGCACGATGCTTGAACGCTCGTTTCCACTCGTTTGGGTCGCGGGTGAAGTGTCGAACTTCACGCGCGCCGCGAGCGGCCATTGGTACTTCTCGATCAAGGACGCACAGGCGCAGATGCGCTGCGTGATGTTCCGCGGTCGAGCTCAGTACGCCGAATTCATGCCGCGCGAAGGCGATCGCATCGAAGTGCGCGCCCTCGTCACGATGTACGAGCCGCGCGGCGAACTGCAGCTAAATGTCGAAGCGGTGCGCCGCACCGGCCAGGGGCGTCTGTACGAAGCGTTTCTGCGGTTGAAGGCGCAACTCGAGGCCGAGGGGCTGTTCGCCGCCGAGCGCAAGCGCGCGCTGCCGACGCATCCGCGCGCGATCGGTATCGTCACGTCGTTGCAGGCGGCCGCATTGCGCGATGTGCTGACGACGCTGTCGCGTCGCGCGCCGCATATTCCGGTGATCGTTTATCCGGCGCCGGTGCAGGGCGCGGGCGTCAGCGCGAAGCTCGCGGCGATGGTCGAGGCGGCTGGCGCGCGCCGCGAGGTCGACGTGCTGATCGTGTGTCGCGGCGGCGGCTCGATCGAAGATCTGTGGGCGTTCAACGAAGAAGTGCTCGCGCGCGCGATTGCGGAAAGCGTCATACCCGTGGTGAGCGGCGTCGGTCACGAGACGGATTTCACGATTGCCGATTTCGCCGCCGACGTACGTGCACCGACGCCGACCGGTGCCGCCGAACTCGTCAGTCCACAGCGCGTCATGCTGCTGCGCGAACTCGATCATCGGCACGCGACGCTCGCGCGCGCGTTCGGCCGCATGATGGAGCGGCGCGCGCAGCAGCTCGACTGGCTGGCGCGCCGGCTCGTGTCGCCCGCCGAGCGGCTCGCTCGGCAGCGCACGCATCTGCAGCAGTTGCGCGTTCGGCTCGCGTCGGCGGGCGCGCGGCCGGTGCGCGACGCTCGTGCGCGATTTTCGCTGCTGCAGATGCGCTGGCAACGCTGGCGTCCGGATCTCGCGGCCGAGCGCACGCGCGTCAATGTGTTGGCGCAGCGTCTGAATGCGGCGCTATCGCGCCGGCATGAACGACAGGTCGCGCGCATCGACATGCTCAGCGCGCGACTCGAAGTGCTGAGTCCACAGCGCACGCTCGAGCGCGGTTATGCGGCCGTGCTCGATGCGCAAAGCGGTCGGGCGATTCGCACGCCGTCGTCGCTGAAACCTGGACGTCGTCTGACGATGCATCTCGCCGAAGGCTCGGCCGATGTCGCGCTCGCCGACGTGCAGGCGCGTCTGACCGACGGTTTCTGACGTTTCGCCGGTGGGCGCGTGACGCCTGTTTACTGTCTTCCGACGAGCCGGGCACGCGCCATGCGCGCCCTTCTCAAGGGCCTTGCGCACGGCGTGTTCGACATGCCGGACATAAAGGCCGTTGGTTTGCGGGGTTATTCCAACTCGCCTACAATCGAGTGCTCGATAGCGTCATCCGCAGACTCCCCACAACAGATACAGAGAAGGAAAGCACCATGGAACATACGCTCCCGCCGCTGCCATTTGCGAAAAACGCGCTCGCTCCGCACATGTCGGAAGAGACGCTCGAGTTTCACTATGGCAAGCATCACCAGACCTATGTGACCAACCTGAACAATCTGATCAAGGGCACCGAGTTCGAGAACCTGTCGCTGGAAGAGATCGTCAAGAAGTCGTCGGGCGGTATCTTCAACAATTCGGCTCAGGTGTGGAATCACACGTTCTTCTGGAACAGCCTGTCGCCGCAAGGTGGCGGCGCACCGACCGGCGCGCTGGCTGACGCCATCAACGCGAAGTGGGGTTCGTTCGACAAGTTCAAGGAAGAGTTTGCGAAGACCGCGGTCGGCACGTTCGGCTCGGGCTGGGCATGGCTCGTGAAGAAGGCTGATGGTTCGCTCGACCTCGTGTCGACGAGCAACGCCGCCACGCCGCTCACCACCGAGGCGAAGGCTCTGCTGACGATCGACGTGTGGGAGCACGCTTATTACATCGACTATCGCAATGCGCGTCCGAAGTTCGTCGAGGCGTACTGGAACATCGTCAACTGGGACTTCGCAGCGAAAAACTTCGCTTGAGATTGCCTGTTCCGTGACAATAAAGTTTGGAAACGGCAATAAAGTTTGGAAAACGGGCAAGGTGCCGCGCAAAAGACTTTGGAAACTGTAGGTGATATGTAAGCCCTCCGTTGGAGGGCTTTTTTGTGACCGTCTTTCGTCGGGCAGAGTTCGGCCAGCTTCTGCCGCTCGCCCGCACCATATAGCGCACACTCGAACGGCTGGTCCGCGATGCTCAACGCGAGCATCTCGGCCTTCCCCGTGGCCTCCTGCGGCGGTTCGCCTTGGCGTATGAAAGCGACGCGGAACTGCGGATAAGTGAATCCTTTCGGCCACAGGGCCGTGATGGCAACAGGAGTGATGCCGGACACTCATTCTTCGGTGCATCTCGGCGTTTTGAGTAGACAATCTTGTGATTGACCGCCGTAAAGACGGTGATGCCACCACCCAGCATCCACATCACCGCTAACGTCAGCGAGAAAAATGACAGCAGCTCGAGGACAGTCATGCTAGCGCCCCCTTGACCCTTGACCAACCGAATCAAACGGAAGTGAACGGGCGACACGGGGCCAACTGAGGGGCGCTCGCTAGCGACGCTATGCAGTTTCTTCGGTGCCTCCTCCCGATATCATCAGCCTGATAAGCGACGACTCTCCGGTTGCAGGAGGATCTTCGTGATGACGTAATGAACCGGCACGCCGCTCGGCGGAAGGCACATGATGACTTGTCCGCAACGCGCACCCAACAGTGCGATGCCCGTCGGCGAGAGAACGGACAGTCGCCCACGCTGATAGTCGGCCTCGCGCGGGTAAACCAGCGTCCATTCATGCGTATCAGTGCCGTCGGTGGTCGTACATTCGACCGTTGTATTCATCGTGACGACGTCCGGTGGTATCTCGGCGGAATCGACAAACAAGGCTGTCGCTTCCATGGCGTCCAGGAGGGCGCGCTGCGTCGGTGACACCCTCGGCAGGTGCGCACATTCCCGGAGTCGTTCCATGTCGGATTCGGACACGACCGGCTGGCCTTCCATGCGGCCGGTTATGGCCGTGATCGAAATGTTTTTGGCAGACAACATGTGTGCCTCCGGCTGGAAAACAGGTTACAGATATCCGCGCAATCGCGGTCATTCCATACGTCGAGCCACGAACCGTCCAGGAAAATGAGCCGATCGATGGTTCCCAAATGTTGTATATCGAGCAACGCGCTCCGGTTGACGAACGCACCGGGTCGATCGTCAGGAAAGACGACCTGCATCAGGGGAGCGAAGCGCCGGGTTATCTCGGTGAAGCTCGCCTCACTAGACGGTTCCGTCACGTCAAGCCAGTAGACAAGCGCCGCCGTTGGACTTCCTGCCTTCCGAGCAATAAAACGGAGTGTTTTTTCGCCTGACGATTCATTCATGATCACCTGCCCGGTTAGTACGCTCCTCTTTCAAAAGCAGTTCGGCGCTGCTTGCCGGGCTTGCCGATACGACGCGCTGTGGGGCGACTTTCGTAAGCCGGTGGTCGACCCATATCCGTCCCCATCGGATCGCGTACTGCAAGGCCTGCGCTGGGTCGTAGAAATAATCCAGCGCATGGAAGCAGCGCTGTGTCGGGCAGCCCGGCCCTTCGATCACAAGATGGGCCGCGTGCAACGCACTCTCCACGGGTTCTGCTCGCGCCGTCAAACGGTAGCCCTGATGTTCAGCCTGATAGCTCACAGAGCCGATGCGCCTGCTTTGCGAAACGTTCCACTGCGAGGCCAAATTCTGGCCACTGATTGTGACGGAGCGTTCCTGCCTGACCGTCGGCGTCTCATTCAGACGTTTTGTTTGCGTTCTCATGGCTTCTCGATCCTTCGAAGACGATCCGATTCCGCCGCTGTTCGGTCGCGCGGCTAAAGACCTGCGAACAGGCAGCGCAACGGATCTCGAGTTTGTTCGGCACGCGGGCGGACGCCCATCACGCAAGTCGTGATGGAGTACCGTCGGTGGTCAACAGAAAGATGGTGAGCCCGGCTCTCGCTTTACTGACTTTTGGTTTATGCGGAGAGCCGGGCAGAAGGAAGTGCTGACTTATCCGCGCGGCTAGCGCGGTTCCGTGTGGGCTTCAAGGCCTCGGATTTTCGATGCCCGCCAGTACGCGCCCCAGCTAATGCAGGAATGCCGAAAAAGGCGAGGCGAGAACTCGGGATGAAAAGCATGACTATGACCTCGAGTCAGTGACCAGGGGGTAATCAAGAATGCGGCAGGCCTCCCTATTAGAGCGTACCTGTTAGCATTTTGCAAGGTTCGTTGGCGTCATCGTCGTGCGGCATTGAGATGCAAAGACAAATCGGCAAGCACGGCCTGCAGATCGTGCCGATCTTGTCGGTATAACTTCGAGGCATTCGCCGCGCACGTAAACAGCAGCGCTATAGCGTGGTCGATCGCTCCACTATCATGACAGACGGCGCATTCGCGGGCGATTTGACAGGACAAACGTGATGTTGACCATCGCTTTCGGGCCACGAATCGGATGCTACGAACCGAGTCGCTGCTCGATCCGCTCTAGGCGCGGTCTTAACGCACGTAAAGTCCCTTTCTTGCCGCGCCCCAATACCGGCTGCCGTAAATCGCAATACGGTCACAGGCAACGCGCGCCCCTTGAAACGCCGGGTAAGACGGCGGAGCCGTCTGTGAGAGTGTGAGTTTGCTGATGCAGGAAGCGCGTCCAGCTGGATGTCACAACCGTTAGCTTTTCCAGATTGCTGACGCAGAACCCGGCTCGCCCTAATGTCGACAACGGGCGAACTGGTGTCCTCGGAACTCCGACGTAGACGACCGGACCACTCTGTTAGCTGCCCGTGGATGCGCGACCGCGTCACCGGCAGCTGTGGGTCGACTTGAGCCGGTCGCCGTCGCCGGCATCGTCCGTTCGACAGCCCGGCCTGACTGGGTCCAGGTTACACGGTCGCAGGGACATGGCTAGAAAGATTCTCTTCTTCTCTCAATGGCTGTATTTCGGCCACCAAGTCGCCTTATGCAAATCAAGCCGCTGCAATGGATCTGACAGCGCGAGTTGAGGATTTTATTTCCAGTCCAAACGAAATAAAAACGTCAATTCGCCCCAGTCCGAATTAAAGGTGTCACTTCGCATCGCGCGGCTTGAAATATGTCGCAATGCATTGATTTGTCAAGAAATTCCCTTGCAACAAGGCCGCTTGTCAAAAAGCTGAAGGAAGTCTTCCCAGAAAATTGCATGGGCTCGTAACCGATGCACCTGGGAAAGTACAACACATTGAAGATCGCCTATTCAGACTGCGTAGTTGGCGCTGCACCGTCCGACACCTCATTTCCCTTCGCGCGCATGCATTCCAGGTACGCGAGATAGTATCTTTGCTGCACATTCAGTTGTGCCCGTGACACGTTGGCATCGCTCTGAGCGCGAGTGTCCACGCCGCGCGCCAGCTGCTCTCTCGCATACTGTTTGCACTGCGCATCGTCCCGCAGAAAGACGGTGAATGGCTTGTCGCGCCCCGGCTTCACAGCTACCGCCGGCCCAATCGGCTGCGACACGCATCCGGTGACAACCCCGGAAATCGTTACGGCAATCTGGACTCGGCAGAGAATACTCACGGCGTCCGTCCTTATCCGAAGCTCAAAAAGCATCTGTAGCCCAGTACACGCAATAGTGATAGCAGGACCATCACCATTGCAAGTCCCCTGGCTGCCATATCCGGGGCCCTGCCAGCCGATATTGACCCATCACCGCGTGCGGGCTCTTTCCGGCCATCAAGGGACACTCGTTTGACTTGTGGTGGCGACATTCGACCGGCCGTTGCACTGGCTTGACCGGACATTCAACCGATTGCTACGTCAGCTGTCGCACAACGTGCGAGGCGTGCGACCAGTTCAGCGAGCAAGCCAACGCCACAGCAACCAGGCGCCGAGTGCCCAGATAGCCAAAATTGTCGCGAGACCGACTATGCTTCTTGGCTTTACCGGGTTGTCAGTTAGCCAGCCTTCGGCCTTTCCGCGATTGTCTTGGATAGACAGCCTTCGGGATGAGACGCAAGCAAAGCCAGACTCCAAGCGGCACGACGACCAGATCTGTCAGATGCCGAGGACGGATATGAAGTCGGGAATAAGGTCGACAGGGCTGAACGCATATGCCACCGTTGCCAATGCGAGAAATTTCGCAAGCAACGGCGTGGCCGGATCGCGACTGGCGAACATAAGCGTGACTAAATCTCGCTTTAGCCGCGTTGCCCAAGCCGTGAGTGATTGCAGCCAGCAGTTGATCACTTCAGCAGTGCGTTGGGCTAGCCTTGTGTTCCAGTGCCCACGGTTGTCTGTTCCTCCAGCCACCCACGCCACACTGCCATCAGGACCGCCAGGATGACGGGACCTACAAACAGTCCTACCAGGCCAAAGGCCGCAAGCCCGCCCAGCACACCGAACACGACCAGAAGAAACGGTATCCGGGTAGCGCTGCTGATCACGAGCGGACGAATCAGGTTGTCCACCCAGCTAACGACCAGTGCGCCCCAGAGTAAAAGACCGACCCCGGCTATCGTTTTTCCTGTGACGAGGAGCCATACACCGATCGATCCCCATACGAACGGCGTGCCAAAGGGTATCAACGCGATCAGCACCGTAAACGCAGCCAGCAACACCGGCGCCTGCATCCCGGCAACCCAGTAACCCAAGCCGGCAAGCGCGCCCTGCGCCAGTGCCGTCAACACGAGCCCGTAGACGACCGCCTTGGTCGTTCCGCCGATAGAAGCGAGATAGGCGTCCAGGCGATCGCCCAGAAAACGCCGTAGTATGTGGCGCACTTGATCCAACGCGCTTTCGCCGTCCCGGTACATAAAAAACAGCGTCAGCAAGGCAAAACCCAATTTCGTCGCATTGCGACCCACGCCGCCGACTAACTGGCCGACCTCCCCGGTCCACTGCCGGCCCCACTCAGCGATTTGCGCGCGCAAAGCCATCGGATCGGCCGATACTTGATTCAGTAGATCCTGCAGCCACAGCCCGAGCCACGGGACGCGCGCAATCAATTCCGGCAGTTTGTGTGGCCCATTGGCGAGGTAGCTGGCGACGGTCTGGTAGGCCGCGGTCAGTTCGTCACGCAGCAGCACGATCAGCCAGATTGACGGCAGAATGAACGCCACCGAGAGAATGATCGTCATCAGCATCGCGCTGCCGGTGGCGTTCCCGCGCATAAGCGAGCGCAAGCGGCGATAAGCGGGCCAGGTCACGTAGGCAAAGATGGTGGCCCAGGCCACTGGCACCAGGAACAGGTGCAGCACTACGTAGCTCAGCACTACGAGCCCGCCAAGAAGAAATGCAAGGATGATGCGCTTGACCAGGGACATCTGATAGCTCTCGTCCATGAACGCCTTCCCTTTAGATACGCTGAGAATTTGCGGGCGCGCCGGTGCTTCCGCCCGCCGTGGCACGTGGTCGTTACAGGAAGCCCCATACCGGCCCGCGCCTGAGCACCCCCTGTCTAAACGTCGACGTCGCATGTTGGAATGCCGCGCGCAGCCCTGCTTTATTGACTACCCGCTGCTTTGCAGCACAGCAATACGCCTGTCGATCGGTGGGTGCGTGGAGAAGAGCCCGAGCCACCCCGGCTTGTCGGTGATGCCGGATGCCTTGAAGGATTGCGGAAGTTCGCCGGGTGCAAGTCCACCCAGGCGGGCCAGCGCATTGATCATCGGTCGCGGAGACGCCAGCAGTTGCGCAGAGCCCGCATCAGCGCGGAACTCGCGCCGGCGCGAGAAGTACGCGACGATCACCGAAGCGAGAATGCCGAAAATAATCTCGCAAACAATAACGGTAATGTAGAAGCCGGGACCGACACCGCGTTCGGTACGAAACAAGGTCTTGTCCACGAAGTACCCGACCACACGGGCCAAGAAAATCACGAAGGTATTCACCACGCCCTGAATGAGCGTCAAGGTGACCATGTCGCCGTTGCTCACGTGCGAAATCTCATGGGCAAGGACAGCCTCCACTTCCTCCTTGTTCATCGATTGCAGCAATCCGGTGGAGACAGCCACCAGGGCTGAATTCTTGAAAGCCCCTGTGGCGAACGCGTTCGGCGCGCCTTCAAAAATGGCGACTTCCGGCATACGAATGCGAGCACGCTGCGCGAGCTCCCGTACAGTGTCGATCAGCCATTGCTCAGTCGAATCGCGCGGCGGATCGATGACACGCGCCCCGGTTGCCCATTTCGCCATCGGTTTGGAGATAAGCAGCGAAATGATGGAACCGGCGAAGCCGATCACCAGCGAGAACACGAACAGCGCATTGAAGTCGAGCCCGCTCCCGGTCAAGAAGCGGCCGACGCCCAACACATTCATTACTATCGAAAGCACCAACACCACCGCGAGGTTGGTGGCGAGGAACAGCAAAATTCTTTTCATTCACAAGTCTCCTGTGGAAACTGGCTGAATGACTGCGGTGACATAGAACCCTCAACTCTCCTTTGACACCGGATAACCGAAAGGTTTATGTAATGTTTCTATTTCAGCACAAGACGTTTGCTATCTGGCTTCATAGGAATTCGCGCGTACCTTGTTCATCGCCCGTAAACGGCATCAAAATCACGGGGACCCCGAGTCGCGATGCGCGCCTGCTGCCTGCGGATGATCGAACGCGCCGCGCGGGCCAGCGCGAGATCGAGTGCGCCGCGCCAGTCTCTTGCGATCGACGTCACGACGACAGGCGTCGCATTGGGCGTCTGCACCTGCACCTGGCAGCGTTTGTCGAGTCCGCCGCGCGGGCCGTTGATGTCCGACATGCTGACGGTCGCCTTCGAAATCAGCCAGTCCATGCGGCGAAACACGAACCGGATGCGTTGGCGCGCGAAGCTGCGCAGACGGACGGCTTCACGGTCGCGGGACTTGAACAGGACTTGCATGAGACACCTCCTTCGTGGGTACAGTTCAAGAGTACGGTGAGGAGGCGTCGAGGAAAAAGCAGAAATAACGGAAATGCAGCTTCGGAAAAACCGAACCTTCTTTTTCGTGATCACGAACGCGCTCACGCATGCGCCGCACTCAACACCTTTTGCGTCAAAGGATGATGCCGCCCGCGCCGCGACACGATTGCGTGTATTTCCTCCTTCACTTCCGGCGAGCGGCCGAGCCAGCGCAAGCCGCGATGCATGGGATCGTTGCGCTCGGCGCCGAACGCCGCGAGCGGAAACACGCCCATGCCGCGCGACGCGAACAGCGCCATCAACGCGCTGTCCTCGAACTCGCCCGCGACGCGTGGCCTGATGCCTTCCGCTTCGAACCAGCGGTCGAGGCGCGAACGCAGCGACGAGTGCCCCGTCGGCAGCAGCACCGGCAGCGACGCGAGGCATTGCGGAAAATGATCGACATGCGTTTTTCGCACCACGGCGGCCGGCCCGTACCAGTCGATCGGCGAAGCGATCAGGCGCTCGCTGGATAGACGCAGATTCGAGTTGTGCGGCGCGGGCTGGCTGGACAGCACGAGATCCAGATGGTGATGCGCCAGTTCCGCCAGCAGGTCTTCCGCCTCGCCTTCGTGGCAGAGCAGCCGTAGCGAAGGCGTGTCCAGCACGCCCGCAAGAAT
>NZ_VZQP01000022.1:0-128747 GCF_014397655.1 Paraburkholderia sp. UCT31 | reverse complement strand
TCCTTCAGACGCACCGCTTCTTCAACCGCGATTTCGTCGAACGGGTTCATCGACATTTTCACGTTCGCGATATCGACGCCCGTACCGTCCGATTTCACGCGGACCTTCACGTTGTAGTCGACCACTCTTTTCACTGGCACCAGAATTTTCATGCACACGCTCCAAAGTTACGAATACGTCAACCCGATGAACATTATAGCGACTGCCCTCATGACAGCCGTGTCGCGGGCGCTTTGCGGGAGGATATCGCTCCTCAGCGGAGTGACGGCAATACCGAACGATCGTTCTATTTTAATCTCCAAAAAACCCGGGAGACAACCCCGGGTTCCTACTCAGACCTCTAATTTCGCATTGCCGTCGTGTTCTGCGAGGTCCGCGGGCGTTGCATCACCAGGAGGTGATCACCGAGCCGCCGAATTTGCTGTCGACGAACTGCTTCACTTCCGGCGAGTGGTACGCCGCGACGAGCTTCGCGACCCACGGCTTGTTCTTGTCCGCTTCGCGAATCGCGATCACGTTTACGTAGGGACCTTTCCGGTCCTCGATCGCGATAGCGTCCTGCGTTGGCTTGAGGCCCGCTTCCATCGCGAAGTTGGTGTTGATCGCTGCGGCATCGACATCGCCCAGCGAACGCGGAATCTGCGCCGCGTCAAGCTCGACGATCTTTAGTTTCTTCGGATTGTCGACGATGTCGAGCGGCGTCGCCTTCAGGCCCGCCTCGGCGCGCAGCTTCAGCAAGCCCTGCTTCTGCAGCAACAGCAGCGCGCGGCCGCCGTTGGTCGGGTCGTTCGGCACGGCGATCTTCGCGCCCGGCTGCAGTTCGGCGAGCGACTTCACCTTCTTCGAGTAGATCCCCATCGGGTACGTAACCGTATCGGCGATACGGATCAGCTTGTAGCCGCGATCCTTCACCTGCGCCTGCAAGTACGGGTCGTGCTGGTAGCTGTTCGCGTCCAGATCGCCGCCCGCGAGCGCCGCGTTCGGCTGCACGTAGTCGGAGAATTCGACGATCCTGATGTTCAGGCCGTTCTTCGCGGCGACCGTCTTCACGACGTCCATGATCTGCGCGTGCGGGCCGCCGGTGACACCAACCTTGATCGTGTCTTCGGCATGCGCCGCGGTGGTGGCGAAGAGCGTTGCCGCGCCGAATGCGGCGGCCAGCTTGAGAATGAAGCGACGTTGCATGATGGACCTTTTCCGAATCTTTATTAGCGGGCTTCCGAACGCCCTTGTTTATTTGTGGCTCAGACGACGCACGAGCCAATCCCCAAACGACTGCACCAGTTGCACGAACACGATCAGTATCAGCACGACCGCGAGCATCACTTCCGGCAGGAAGCGCTGATAGCCGTAGCGGATGCCGAGGTCGCCAAGACCGCCGCCGCCGATCGCGCCGGCCATCGCCGAATAGCCGACCAGCGACACGAACGTGATCGTCAACCCGGCGACCACCCCCGGCAGCGATTCCGGCAACAGCACCTTGAAGACGATCTGGCTGGTGGTCGCGCCCATCGCCTGGGCCGCCTCGATGAGCCCGCGATCGACCTCGCGCAGTGCCGTTTCGACCAGGCGCGCGATGAACGGCGCCGCGGCGATCGTCAGCGGCACGATCGCGGCCGCGGTGCCGATTGACGAACCGACGACAAGTCGCGTAAACGGAATCACCGCGACCAGCAGGATGATGAACGGCGTCGAGCGCACCGCGTTGACGATCACGGCCATCACGCGATTCAACGCGACGTTTTCGAGCACGCCCTGGCGGTTGGTCAAATACAGCAGCACGCCGAGCGGCACGCCGACCACAGCGCCAATCAGTCCGGAGACGCCCACCATGATGAGCGTCTCCCAGAACGACTGGACGAACATATCGAACATTTCACTCAACATGCGAGAGCTCCTCCACTACGACACCCTGCTCGCGCAGAAACGTGATCGCCTGCGCGACCTTGGCCGGATCGCCGCCCGCGAGTACCGCGAGCGAGCCGAACGCCTGCCCCTGGATTTCGTCGATCTGGCCGTGCAGGATGTTGAAGTCGAGCTCGTAGCGGCGAATCGTCTCCGACAGGATCGGCTGATCGACGCCCGAACCGGTGAACGCGAGGCGCAGCAGATGGCCGCTGCCGGTCTTCAACCGCTGCGCGACGCGCGCCTTCATGGCGGGCGGCAGCTCCTGCGCGATCACGTCGCCGATCAGCGCGCGCGTGACTTCGTGGTGCGGCTGCAGGAACACGTCGATCACCTTGCCCTCTTCGACGACGCGGCCCGCGTCGAGCACCGCGACGCGATCGCAGACCTGCTTGATCACGTCCATCTGGTGAGTGATCAGCACGATCGTCAGGTTCAGTTCGCGGTTGATGCGCTTGAGCAGATCGAGGATCGCGCGGGTGGTTTCGGGGTCGAGCGCGGAGGTCGCCTCGTCCGACAGCAGCACCTTCGGCTTGCTCGCGAGCGCACGCGCGATGCCCACGCGCTGCTTCTGCCCGCCGCTGATCTGCGCCGGATAGCGGTCCTTCTGCGCCGACAGACCGACGAGCTCGAGCAGCGGCAGCACGTTCGCCTCGATCTCGTCGCGCTTCATGCCGGCCAGTTCGAGCGGCAGCGCGACGTTCTCGTACACGGTGCGCGACGACAACAGATTGAAGTGCTGGAAGATCATGCCGATCTCGCGACGCGCGTCGCGCAGTTGCGCGGCGGGCAGCGTCGTCAGATCGCGGCAGTTGACGAGGATGTTGCCCTCGGATGGGCGCGTCAGCAGGTTGATCGTGCGCACGAGCGTGCTCTTGCCCGCGCCGCTGCGGCCGATGATGCCGAACACCTCGCCCGCCGGAATCGTCAGATTGACGTTGTGCAGCGCCTCGACCCACCCCCGGGACCCGGCAAACCGCTGGGAAACATTGCGTATTTCGATCATGGACAAACAAAAACGGCGGAGGCTGCCGGCGAGCATCGTGCTCCCGACAAGCGGCCGCCGTTTCTTTTATTGGGATTTGAGGTCGTCATTCTACCGCAGCGACGACATGCCCTTTAATAATCAATTTCGATCTTTTCATAACCTGCGGGCATTAGAGCCGCGCCTTATGCACGAAGCTCACGCGCTTCGCGCCGCTACGACTATGATCGGGCCACTCTCCTTCAGCACAGGCCGCCGCCATGCAGACTTCTCCGAGCCACACCGTGCGCGCGAGCGCCGGCAGTCTCAATAAAGATGCGCCGCAGCGCGGGTCGGTGACGACCGGCGATGGCATCGAATTGCCGCTGTATCGCTGGCGGCCGAACGGGCCCATACGCGCGACGGTCGCGCTGCTGCACGGCCTCGCCGAGCACGCCGGCCGTTACGCCGCCGTTGCGGGCCGGCTCAACGCGGCGGGCATCGAACTCGTCGCGATCGATCTGCGCGGCCACGGCCACGCGCCCGGCAAGCGCGCCTATGTGAAACGCTTCGACGACTACCTGCTCGATGCGCAGGCGCTGCTCGACGCCGCCGCGCAAAGCTGTGCGCCGTTATTCCTGATGGGTCACAGCATGGGTGGCGCGGTGGCGGCGCTGTATGCGATAGAGCGCCTCGACGCGAGCGGGCGGCGCCTCGCCGGCCTGATCCTGTCGAGCCCCGCGCTCGCGCCGGGCCGCGACGTGCCGAAGTGGATGCTCGCGCTAAGCCAGGTGATCAGCCGCGTCTACCCAACCTTCCCGGCGATGAAGATCGACCCTGCGCTGCTCTCGCGCCTTCAGCCGGTGGTCAAAGCCAACCTCAACGATCCGCTCGTGCATCACGACGCGATTCCGGCGCGCACGGGCGCCGAGCTGCTGCTCGCGATGGCGCGCATCGAACGCGGACGCGCGAGGCTGCGCATGCCGCTGCTCGTGTTTCATGGCACCGACGACAAAGTGACCGAGCCCGACGGCAGCCGCGCGTTCGGCGAGCACGCGGGCTCGCCGGACAAGACGCTCACGCTGCACGAGGGTAGCTACCACGAGACGATGAACGACCTCGATCGCGATCGGGTGATCGAGGCGTTGGTCGAGTGGATCGAAAGGCGGGCGGTGGGACCGAGTTGACAAGACGCGGCGCTTGCTGGCCGTCGACTACCGCTTCCACTTCGGCGCGCGTTTGTCGATGAAAGCCTGCACGCCTTCGAGCGCCGAGTCGTCCATCATGTTGCAGGCCATCGTCTGCCCCGCGAGCTGGTACGCGGCTTCGATACCCATTTCGAGCTGCCGGTAGAACAGGCCCTTGCCCGCGCTGACAGCTTCGACCGGCTTCGCGCAGATGCTCGCGGCGAGCCGCGCGACTTCGTCGTCGAGCGCATCGGTTGGGGCGACGCGGTTCACGAGCCCCTGCTTGCGCGCTTCGGCGGCGTCGATGAAATCTCCGGTCAGCAGCATTTCTAGCGCGGCCTTGCGCGACAGGTTGCGCGACAGCGGCACCGACGGTGTCGCGCAGAACAATCCGAGGTTCACGCCCGATACGGCGAAGCGTGCGGTATCGGCGGCGACCGCGAGATCGCACATTGCGACCAGCTGGCAGCCGGCGGCGGTCGCGATGCCATGCACGCGCGCGATCACCGGCTGCGGCATGCGCTGGATCGTCAGCATCAGCTTCGTGCAGCGCGCGAACAGTTGCTGGTAATAAGCAAGCGATGGCGCCGCGCGCATTTCCTTCAGGTCGTGCCCCGCGCAGAACGCGCGGCCAGCGCCGGCGATCACGACCACGCGGGCATCGGTCTTCGCGATCCCGGTCAGCGTCTGCTGCAGTCCGTCGAGCAACGCTTCGGACAGCGCGTTGAACGCATCGGGCCGGTTCATCGTCACGCGCACGACGCCCGCTACGCGATACGCGTCGTGTTCGATCGTGACCAGCGACGCGTCGCCGGTGCTGGCGGGACTGGCGTTCATGGCTCGCTCCTCGGTACGTGAATGTCGATTTTCGCTCGCTGGCTTTCGAGCCACTGTCGCCGCGTGCAGTCGGGCAACCTCAGATCTCCGCCAGCGACCGCACGTGCGCGACCACGCTGCGCCCGAGCGCCGACAGGTTGTAGCCGCCCTCGAGACAACTGACGATGCGCCCACGCGCATAACGCCGCGCGATCTCGCGCATCTGGTCGGTGATCCACGCGTAATCGTCTTCGACGAGGCCCATGTTGCCGAGGTCGTCCTCGCGATGCGCGTCGAAGCCGGCCGAGATGAACAGCATCTCCGGCCTGAATTCGTGCAGGCGCGGCAACCACAGCATATCGACCGCTTCGCGCACGGCCATGCCGTTCGAACGCGCCGGCATCGGCACGTTGCACATGTTGGACGCCTGGTTGTCGGCGCCCGTGAACGGATAGAACGGGTGCTGGAAGATACTGCACATCAGCACGCGCGGGTCGCCCGAGAACGCGGCCTCGGTGCCGTTGCCGTGATGCACGTCGAAGTCGATGATGGCGACGCGCGCGAGACCATGCACGTCGAGCGCGTGGCGCGCGGCGATCGCGATGTTGTTGAAAAAGCAGAAGCCCATCGCACGCGCCGGCTCCGCGTGATGGCCCGGCGGCCGCACGCTGCAGAACGCGTTGTCGTAGCGGCCTTCGATCACCGCGTCGGTGGCGGCGACCGCCGCGCCCGCCGCGCGCAGCGCGGCCTGCCACGTGTGCGGATTCATCGTCGTGTCGGGATCGATCTCGGCGACGCCCTCGACGGGCGAGCGACCGCGGATGTAGTCGACGTGCGCCTGCGTGTGCACTCGCAGCAGCGCGGCCTCGTCGACGAGCGGCGGCGATTCGCGCTCGATCAGCGCGTCGATGCGGCTTGCGATCAGTTGATCCTCGATCGCCTGCAGGCGCGCGGGACACTCGGGGTGCCACTGCCCCATGTCGTGCAGCAGACAGTCGGGGTGGGAATAGAAGCCTGTTGCCATAGTTCGTGTTGTGCGTCTCTTCTACGGCGCGACGCATGAACTGCGCGCGCGGCGTGTCTCCGTCGAGCGGCGCGCGCCCCCGCGCGCCTCCATTCGTCAAGTTACCACACGACGCCGCTGTCGCCGATTCAGCACGGTTTTGCGGGAGTCGTCGGATATACTTCCCCGACCCGTTATTCGCCGTTTCGTTCCTGCCGCTTTCCGACTGCTTCCAGCCTTTCACGCATCGCGCTCACTGCTCACCATGACCGTCAAGCTTGCTCTGTCCGCAGGATCCCCACGCCACCGGCCTCGCCTCGGCACCCACGCCGCCTCACTGATCGTCGCATCGTGCATGTTCATCGCAGCAAGTCCCGCGAGCGCGCAAAGCGCCACGAGGAAAGCACCGGTGCAACTCGCGCAGAGCCAGCCGCAGCAGCCGGTACCGCAAGGACAGACGTTCGAGGAAGAGATCATTCCGCAGCGCTATGCGCACAACGCGAACGTCGATGCGTTCATCAACGAGATGGTCGCGCGCTACGATTTCGACGAAGCGTCGCTGCACGCGCTGTTCACCGGCGTCAGCTACTCGGCGACCGCAGTGAAGCTGGTCACCCCGTCATCGACGCCGTCGGTCAAGAACTGGCGCTCGTATCAGGCGCGCTTCCTCGACCCGGTGCGCGTCAATGCCGGCGTGCAGTTCTGGCGCGAGAACCGGGCCACGCTGCAGCGCGCGTATCAGGAGTTCGGCGTGCCGCCGGAGATGATCGTCGGCATCATCGGCGTCGAGACGATCTACGGTCGCTACATGGGTAATTTCCGCGTGCTCGATGCGCTGACCACGCTGAGCTTCGATTATCCGAACACCGCGAATCGCGCGGACCGCCAGGCGACCTTCCGCAAGAATCTCGAAGACTACCTGGTGTGGACGCGCGACGCGCAGATCGACCCGAACACGGTGCTCGGCTCGTACACCGGCGCGATCGGCATTCCGCAGTTCCTGCCGAGCAGCATCGTCCAATACGCGGTCGACTACGAAGGCAACAAGCGCATCGATCTGCGCACGAGCGATGCGGATGCGATCGGCAGCGTCGCGAATTATCTGCGCCAGAACGGCTGGGAAAGCGGCCGGCCGGTGGTATGGCGAATCGGCTCGGACGCGGGCAGCCTCGGTGTCGCGCAGGCCGCGGCCAATGGGCAGCCGGAGCCGCACTGGCCGCTCGACCAGTTGCTGCGTGCCGGCCTCGTGCTGAACGAGCCGAACGTCGACATTGCTTCCGAAGCGGGCACCCCGGTCACGGTGGTCGATCTGCCGACACCGGGACGCGGCACCGAGTTCGTGCTCGGCCTGAAGAATTTCTACGTGCTCACGCGCTACAACCGCAGCTTCTTCTATGCGCTCGCGGTGTATCAGCTGGGTCAGAAGGTCAAGGCGCAGATGCAAGCGATCGACGCGGCGAATGCCGCAAAAGCGGCCAACAACGGCAGCGCGTCGCAAGGCCAGGCGGATCAGTCGAACTCAGATTCGCAGTGAGTCGCGGCGCGAGTCGCCGCGGGCGCCTCGCGTTGAAAGACGCAAAAAAAGCGCCGGCTCGACCGGCGCTTTTTATTAGCTCGTGTGCCCGCGAAGGCGCCCGGCGACCCGCTTACGCGGGAAATACCCCCGTGGACAGATAACGGTCGCCGCGATCGCAGACGATGAACACGATCGTCGCGTTCTCGACCTGACGCGCGATGCGCAGCGCGACTTCGCACGCGCCACCCGACGAAATGCCCGCGAAGATGCCTTCGACCGACGCCAGGCGGCGCGCCATCGCCTCGGCCGCGGATTGGCTGACGTTCTCCACGCGGTCGACGCGGCTGCGGTCGAAGATTTTCGGCAGATACGCTTCCGGCCATTTGCGAATACCCGGAATACGCGAGCCCTCTTCCGGCTGCGCGCCGATGATTTCGATCTGCTGGTTCTGCGTTTTCAGATACGTCGACACGCCCATGATCGTGCCGGTCGTGCCCATCGACGACACGAAGTGCGTGATGCGCCCTTCCGTGTCGCGCCAGATTTCCGGGCCCGTGCCTTCAATGTGCGAGGCCGGATTGTCCGGGTTCGCGAACTGATCGAGGATGATGCCCTTGCCTTCGCGCTGCATCTGCTCGGCGAGATCGCGCGCGTACTCCATGCCGCCTTTGACAGGCGTCAGGATGATTTCCGCGCCGTAAGCGGCCATGCTCTGGCGGCGCTCGACCGACAGATCTTCCGGCATGATCAGCACCATCTTGTAGCCGCGGACTGCGGCGGCCATCGCGAGCGCGATGCCGGTGTTGCCGCTCGTCGATTCGATCAGCGTGTCGCCCGGCTTGATGCGTCCGCGCGCTTCGGCCTTCTTGATCATGGACAACGCCGGCCGGTCTTTCACCGACCCCGCAGGATTGTTGCCCTCGAGCTTCGCGAGGATCACATTGTTGCGGCTACGGATCTCGTCGTCGGGAAGCCGGACGAGTTGTACGAGCGGCGTATTGCCGACCGTGTCTTCAATCGTTTGGTATGCCATATGGGGTCTAGCGATCGATGCGCGAAAGAGTGTCTTCAATCCATCGATTCTAAACCACGATCTCCGGCGCTGCCCTGCAGCCCTTCTGTCCGCATGGATGCATGGCGGTTGCTACGCAAAAAGCCCGCGGCTGCGAGCCGCGGGAAAACGTGTGTACCAATCGATGCAATGGAACGTTCGCGAACCCTGCGCGCCGCAAGCCGCTCGTCAGCATGGCACGCGCACGGCTCGCGGCCGCTTACTTCTTCACCGCCACTGCGGCGGCGCCCTTCTGCGTGGCGGCGGACGCGGCCGTAGCGGCCGGCTCCTTGCCCGCCGCAGCTGCCGCAACCTGCGTGCTAGCAGCCGCGCCAGCCGGTCCGACAGCGAGACCCTCCGCCTGCAGGCGCTCGATGGTGTGCCCGCCCATGCCCTTGACGCGCTTGCCGAAATCCGCCGCGTCCTTGAACGGGCCGTGCGCATTACGTTCCTCGACAATCGCTTTGGCTTTTGCCGGACCGATGCCCTTGATGCCGCGCAGCGCGTCTTCGTTAGCCGTATTGACGTCGACCGCCGCATACGCGTGGCCGAAAGCGGCGAGCATCGCCGCGGTAACCAGTACTTTTCGAAACATATTGGAATCTCCCTGTTGCCACTGGCCGGCGACCATCACCGGCCAGGAGATTCCAGTTTAAAGAGGATGACGTACGAATCACACCTGGCCGAACAGCCAACGCACGTAACGATCGACACCTTCCTGCACGCTCAGAAACGGCGCGTCGTAGCCGGCCGTGCGCAGTTTCGACTGATCGGCCTGCGTGAAGCACTGGTACTTGCCGCGCAGCGCGTCGGGGAACGGAATGTATTCGATCAGCCCGCGTTGCACCTGATCCGCGAGCGACAGCGCCGGCTCGTTGTTCAGCGCGCGCAGCGTGTTGACCACGGTGCTCGCGATATCGTTGAACGGCTGCGCGCGGCCGGTGCCGAGATTGAAAATGCCTGACTTCTCCGGATGATCGAAGAAGAACAGGTTGACCTTGACGACGTCTTCGACCGAGATGAAATCGCGCGTCTGCTCGCCGGCCGCATAGCCGTTGTACTCGCCGAACAGCTTGACCTTGCCCTCGGCGCGGAACTGGTTGAAGTTGTGAAACGCGACCGACGCCATGCGCGCCTTGTGCGTTTCGCGCGGACCGTAGACGTTGAAATAACGGAAGCCCACGATCTGGCTCTTCGCGGTGGGCAGCACGCGGCGAATCACCTGATCGAACAGGAACTTCGAATAGCCGTACACGTTCAGCGGCTGCTCGACCTCGCGCTCCTCGACGAAGCGGCTCGAGCCGCCATACGTCGCCGCCGACGACGCGTACAGGAACTGGACGTTCTGCGCGAGGCAGATGTCCAGCACGTCGCGGCTATAGCGGTAGTTGTTGTCCATCATGTAGCGGCCGTCGGTTTCCATCGTGTCCGAGCAGGCGCCTTCGTGGAATATCGCGCGCACCTTGCCGAAGTCGCCGCGCCTGAAGCGCTCGACGAATTCGGTTTTGTCGAGATAGTCGTCGATTTCGCAGTCGACCAGATTCCTGAACTTGTCCGCACGCGTGAGGTTATCGACGGCGATGATGCGCTGTTCGCCGCGCTCGTTGAGCGCCTTCACGAGATTGCTGCCGATAAAACCGGCCGCGCCGGTGACGATGACGGTCATGGTGATCCTGCGGTAGTGAGCTTCGTTCAGTCAACGCCGCGCGGGGTCCGCTGGTCCGTCGGACGACGGCGCCCCGCGGGCTGCATCAGGAAAAGAGTTCGTCGTAGTCGACGGTGGCGGTGCCCAGTTTGCCGACCACGATGCCGGCCGCGCGATTCGCGAGTCCCACCGCGTCGACGAGCGAAAGACCCGCGCCGAGCATCGCGGCGAGTGTCGCGATCACGGTGTCCCCCGCGCCCGAAACATCATACACTTCGCGCGCAACGGCCGACGCGTGCAGGATGCCATCGTCGGAGAACAGCGTCATGCCCTCCTCCGAGCGCGTCAGCAGCAGCGCCTTGAACTGGAGCTCGGCGCGCAGCTTCGTGACGCGCGCGATCAGATCTTCCTCGGACTTCCACTGTCCGACGACCTCGCGCAATTCCGCGCGATTCGGCGTGATCAGCGTCGCGCCGCGATAGCGCTCCCAGTCGTCGCCCTTCGGATCGACGAGCACCGGTTTGCCGGCCGCGTGCGCCTTCGCGATCATTTGCGTGACGTGCGTGAGGCCGCCCTTCGCGTAGTCGGACATCAGGATCACGTCGTACGATGGCAGCAGCTCGTCGAAACGCGCGAGGCCCGCGAGCAGCACCTCGTGTGCCGGCGAGTTTTCGAAATCGACGCGCAGCAACTGTTGCTGACGCGACAGCACGCGCAGCTTGATCGTCGTCAGCAAGGCCGGATCGCGTTCCAGATGCGGCGTGACGCCGCTTTCGCCGAGCAGCTGCACGATGCGCTCGCCGGGCTCGTCATGACCGACCACGCACAAAAGACCCGCCTGCGCGCTGAGCGCGACCGCGTTGCGCGCGACGTTCGCCGCGCCGCCCAGCCGATCTTCCTGGCGCTGCACGTGCACGACCGGCACGGGCGCCTCCGGAGAAATACGGTTGACGTCGCCGAACCAGTATCGGTCGAGCATCACGTCGCCGACCACCAGCACGCGCGCCGCGTTGAGCTGCGCGCGCGGCACGACCGTGAGCTTCTGCGCCGTCGTGGACGCGGGCGCCGCGGGCATGGCCTCAGGCATCGACCGGAAGTTCAGAGGGTTGGGCATAGGGGCGTCCAATGGCGTGGTAGTCGATACCGAGCTCGGTCATCGCGTCCGGTTCGTACAGGTTGCGGCCGTCGAAAATCAGCAGTGTCTTCAGCACCGATTTCAGATGCACGAAATCAGGACTCTTGAACTCCTTCCATTCGGTCACGATCACGAGTGCGTCGGCGCCGATCAGCGTTTCGTCCTGAGTGCTCGTGAACGTGAGACGCGCCAGCTGCTCCGGCGCAGCGTGCAGATCCATCGCGAAGACGCGACGCGCCTCGGTCACGGCGACCGGATCGTACGCACGCACGTTCGCGCCGCGCGCAAGCAACTCGCCGATCACGCGACGGCTCGGCGCCTCGCGCATGTCGTCGGTATTCGGCTTGAACGCGAGACCCCACACCGCGAACGCGCGGCCGCTCAAATCCTCGCCGAGCTTCGCGGTGATCTTGTTCACGAGCACGTCCTTCTGCTGGTAGTTTACTTCCTCGACCGCCTCGAGAATCCGCAGGTTGTGGCCGCTCTCGCTCGCGGTGCGAATCAACGCCTGCACGTCCTTCGGGAAGCACGAGCCGCCATAGCCGCAGCCCGCATACAGGAAGTGATAGCCGATGCGCGGATCGGAACCGATGCCGCGGCGCACCGCTTCGATGTCGGCGCCGACCTTGTCCGCGAGATTCGACATCTCGTTCATGAACGAGATGCGCGTCGCGAGCATCGCGTTGGCCGCGTACTTGGTGAACTCGGCCGAGCGAACGTCCATGTACAGCGTGCGTTCGTGATTGCGGTTGAACGGCGCGTACAGACGCTTCATCATTTCGCGCGCCCGCACGCCCGGTTCGTCTTCGTCGATACCGATCACGATACGGTCGGGGCGCATGAAGTCGTCGACGGCCGCACCTTCCTTCAGGAACTCCGGATTCGACACGACCGAGAAGCGATGCTGCGCGCTGCCGGCGAGCCCGCGTTTCGCGAGCTCTTCATTGATCACCGCGCGCACGCGCTGCGCGGTGCCGACCGGCACCGTCGATTTGTCGACGATCACCTTGAAACCATTCATCGTGCGGCCGATGTTGCGCGCGGCCTCGAGCACATATTGCAGATCGGCGGAGCCGTCTTCGTCGGGCGGCGTACCGACCGCGATGAACTGCACGTCGCCGTGCGCGACGCTCGCGGCGACATCGGTCGAGAACGTGATGCGGCCAGCCGCGCGCGTGCGGGCGATCATCTCCTGCAAGCCCGGTTCGTGAATCGGCACGCCGCCTTTGTTGAGGATGTCGATCTTGCGCTGATCGACGTCGAGACAGAAGACGTCATTGCCGATTTCGGCGAGACATGCGCCGGTGACAAGGCCCACATAGCCGGTGCCGATAATGGTGATTTTCATACGCTTTCCGGTGGAAGGTTCCGGTAATGAATGCCGCTCATGAGGCCGGCGATAAACTCGTTGCGAAATTCGCGGAGCGGTTGCGTCGCAATGAACGCCGACGCGGCCAAAGCCGCCCGTGCGGCGTCAACTCGACGCGGTAATCGGCTCGACGCGGCGCGGTGCATAGGTTTCCCAACCGCTGCATCCGGGGCACTGCCAGTAGAAAAGCCGCGCCCGGAAACCACAATTCTGGCACGTATAGCGTGGCAGATTCTTGGTGCGCTGGCGGATCAGTGTGTGCATCAGTTCGAGCTCGCTGCGCCGCGGCTCTTCGGCGACGGCCTGCTGCGCTTCGAGCAGACGCGTCATGCCGGCCAGATTCGGCGACTTCTGCATCTGCGTGCGCGCGAGCGCATGCGCGGCATCGGCGCCGCGCAGCGACGCGACGTGCTGATACGCGACGTCGAGCAGATCGTTGCTCGGATGACGGTCGACCCACGTGGTCAGCAGATCGGCGCCCTCCTGCGCGCGGCCGAGCGCTTCATACGCCTTCATGATTTTCTCGGCGACGAGCGGCAGATACGCGGGGTTCTGCTCCTCGACGCCGCGCCATTGACCGATCGCCGCTTCGGACGCGCCGCCGGCCGCGTCGACGTCGCCGAACAGGATCGTCGCGCGCACGTTGGTCGGGTTCGCCTTCAGCGCGAGACCGAGCTGATGACGCGCTTCGTCCGGTTTCTTCTGCTGCAGCGCTTCCTGAGCAAGTTCGCAATGGAACTGCGCGATTTCCTTCTCGAGCGACGGCGCGCCCATCGTTTCGAGATGTCGCGCGGTATCGATCGACTTGACCCAGTCCTTCTCGATCTCGTAGATCGTCAACAGCGCGCGTTGAGCGCCGAGTGCGTAATCGCCCGCCTGCAGCGAGCGGAAGGTTTCCTCGGCACGGTCGAGCAGACCCGCTTTCAGGAAGTCCTGGCCGAGTTCGTACAGCGCGTGATCGCGCTCACTGACAGGCAGGTCCGCGCGGCTCAGCAGATTTTGATGCACGCGGATCGCTCGATCCGTTTCGCCGCGCCGGCGGAACAGATTGCCGAGCGCGAAATGCAATTCGACCGTTTCAGGGTCGAGCTTGACGACCTCGATGAATGCGTCGATCGCCTGGTCGGGCTGCTCGTTGAGCAGGAAGTTCAGGCCGCGAAAATAGGACCGCGGCAGGTTCGCGCTCTCGGACAGCAGCGTCTTGAGGTCGTAGCGCGCCGCCATCCAGCCGAACGCGAATGCGACGGGTATGACCAGCAGCCACCAGAAGTCTAGATCCATGCGATTAATGCAAATGTGCGGGAAAGCGAAAAACGAAAAGCCGCGCTCAGAGCGCGCGGCGCAACGGAGTTCAGATCAGCGGCGGCATCGGCGGCTGCTCGACGACGGCTGGAGTTTCGCGCGCCACGCGCAACTCGCGCCTGAGCCGGCCATTCTCCATGCGCAGACGTACGACGGCCGGCACCGCCGACACGAGCCCCGCAAGCAAGCCGATCACGAAAAACGCGAGACCGATCAGAATCAGAGGCGCCGACCAGACGTAGCCGGCGAGGAAATTCAGCGTAGCGGGTTGCGTGTTGGAGAGCGCCAGCACCAGCAGCAGCACGAACACCAGCACACGGATCAGCCAGACGATAAATTTCATGAATAGATCTCTTGACGGCAGTTGCGGGGTGACGCCGGCTCGATGACGCGTCGCGCCACGGTGTTGCCCGCGCCGAAGTGACCCGTATTGTAATGGATGACCTCGGGGCTGGGCAGCAAGTGGCGGGATGGCGCACTGACGGGTGATTCGCGAAATGCAAAGGCCGCACCGGAAGGCGCCCTCTTCTCAAACGATGGTCGAAAAAAAAGCGCCCGAAGGCGCTTTTCCTGGTCTTTTGCCGACTGGCTTTGGCCGCTGACGCTAGCTATGCCACGCTGCAAGACGCACAGCGGACTCATTAAAGGTCGTCATCCGGCTCTTCGGCCTTCAGCGGCTCGCCCGCGCGACGATCCACCCGCTCGCGCAATTCCTTGCCTGGCTTGAAGTGCGGTACGTACTTCTCAGGTACCAGCACCTTCTCGCCCGACTTCGGATTGCGTCCAACGCGGGAGGGACGGCGGTTGAGCCCGAAGCTGCCGAAGCCTCGAATTTCGATGCGATGACCTTTGGCAAGTGCCTCCGACATCGCATCGAGCATCGTCTTCACCGCGAAATCCGCATCCTTGAGAACAAGTTGCGGAAACCGCGTAGCCAGCTGGGCGACCAATTCCGATTTGGTCATACTGCAGCAGACCTCTCAGGCTTACTGGTTCTGGCCGTCGAGCTTGGCCTTCAGCAGCGCGCCGAGGTTCGTCGTGCCGGTAGCGGCTGCGCTCGAATCCGAAGCAGCGAGACCGCGGATGGCTTCCTGCTGCTCAGCCGAATCCTTCGCCTTGATCGACAGGTTGATGCCACGCGACTTGCGATCGATGTTGATGATCATCGCGTTGACCTGGTCGCCTTCCTTCAGCACGTTGCGAGCGTCTTCCACGCGGTCCTGGGCGATTTCCGAAGCACGCAGGTAGCCTTCGACTTCACCCGACAGCTGGACCACAGCACCCTTCGCGTCCACCGACTTGACAGTACCGTCGACGACCGAACCCTTGTCGTTCATTGCAACGTAGTTGCTGAACGGGTCGCCTTCGAGCTGCTTGATACCCAGCGAAATACGTTCCTTCTCGACGTCGATGCCGAGAACGATCGCTTCCACTTCGTCGCCCTTCTTGTACTTGCGAACGGCTTCCTCGCCGGTTTCGCTCCACGACAGATCCGACAGGTGAACCAGACCGTCGATGCCGCCCGGCAGACCGATGAACACGCCGAAGTCGGTGATCGACTTGATGGCGCCGCTGATCTTGTCGCCCTTCTTGAAGTTGCGGCTGAAGTCGTCCCACGGGTTCGGCTTGCACTGCTTCATGCCGAGGCTGATACGACGGCGGTCTTCGTCGATTTCGAGAACCATGACTTCGACTTCGTCGCCCAATTGGACAACCTTCGACGGAGCAACGTTCTTGTTGGTCCAGTCCATTTCCGACACGTGGACGAGGCCTTCGATGCCCGATTCCACTTCGACGAATGCGCCGTAGTCGGTGATGTTGGTGACCTTACCGAACAGACGCGTGCCCGACGGGTAACGGCGCGAGATGCCTTCCCACGGATCGTCGCCCAGTTGCTTGATACCGAGCGAAACGCGGTTCTTTTCCTGGTCGAACTTGAGGATCTTCGCGGTGACTTCCTGGCCAACCGACAGAACTTCGCTCGGGTGACGCACACGACGCCATGCGATGTCCGTGATGTGCAGCAGGCCGTCGATACCGCCGAGGTCCACGAACGCGCCGTAGTCGGTGATGTTCTTGACCACGCCTTCGACGATCGCGCCTTCCTTCAGCGTTTCGAGCAGCTTCGCGCGCTCTTCGCCTTGCGTTGCCTCGATGACAGCGCGGCGCGACAGCACGACGTTGTTACGCTTGCGGTCGAGCTTGATGACGCGGAATTCGAGCGTCTTGCCTTCGTACGGGGTGGTGTCCTTGACCGGACGCGTATCAACCAGCGAACCCGGCAGGAACGCGCGAATGCCGTTGACCATCACGGTCATACCGCCCTTGACCTTGCCCGTGATCGTGCCGGTTACGAGTTCGTTGTTGTCCAGCGCCTTTTCCAGCGACAGCCACGAAGCCAGACGCTTCGCCTTGTCACGCGACAGGATGGTGTCGCCATAGCCGTTTTCCAGCGCGTCGATCGCGACGGAAACGAAATCGCCCGCCTGCACTTCTACCTCGCCCGCGTCGTTCAGGAACTCTTCGAGCGGGATGTAGGCTTCGGACTTCAGACCAGCGTTCACGACCACGAAGTTGTGGTCGACACGCACGACTTCCGCGGAGATCACTTCGCCAGCGCGCATGTCCTGCTTGGTCAGCGACTCTTCGAACAGAGCCGCAAAAGATTCGGTATTCGGGGTAGAGGTTTGCAGGTCGGACATAAAAATCAGAGTTTGCATGGTCTTCGCAACGCCTGGCTCACCGGACTGGTCAGCAACTGCGGCAAATACGCGAACGCCACGCGGGGTTAAAGGGTTAAAAAAACAACGCTTCGCGACCATCGCGAAGCACCTACCAACAACAGGACTGCCGCTGTCTGGCCACTACCGCATGACCGTTTCAGTTACGCATGCGGGACCAGCGCTTCATACCATTGCACCACCTGCTCGACCGCCTGGTCGACCGACAATGCGGAGGTATCAAGCAGTTTTGCATCCGCCGCGGGCTTGAGCGGCGCGGCCGCGCGCTGACTGTCACGCTCGTCGCGCTCACGCAAATCCCGGAGCAAGTCATCTATATTAGCAGAAAATCCTTTTTGGATCAATTGCTTATGCCGGCGCGTCGCGCGGGCCTCGACGCTCGCCGTCATGAACACCTTCAGCACGGCGTCCTGAAAGATCACGGTGCCCATGTCGCGCCCGTCGGCGACGAGCCCCGGCTCCTTGCGAAACGCCCGCTGACGCGCCACCAGCGCGGTTCGCACCTGCGCGTGAACGGCGATCGCCGAGGCGCAGCCGCCCACTTCCTCGGCACGAATTTCGGTCGATACATCGACGCCGTCGAGCTGCGCGAGCCCCTCGCGAAACGTGATATGGAGGTCGTCGATCAGTTTGACAAGTGCGTCGACGTCGTCCGCCGCGATGCCGTAGCGCAGGCTCGCGAGTGCCGCGAGCCTGTAGAGCGCGCCGCTGTCGAGCAGGTGAAAGCCGAGGTTGGCGGCCACCATCGCGGCCACAGTGCCTTTGCCGGAGGCGCTGGGGCCGTCGATCGTAATGACGGGCGTCTGGTGAAAGGGACGGATCGGTTTCATCTAAAAATGTCGCACATCGGGCGATTCGCACGCGAATCTGGATTGCATCAGGGTTGCGCGAGCGCCGTGAAGCGCTCGAAATAATCGGGGAACGTCTTGCCGACGCACTTCGGGTCATTGATGCGGATCGGCACACCGCCCAAGCTCACGAGCGAGAAGCACATCGCCATACGGTGGTCGTCGTAGGTGTCGATCGCGGCATTCGGGATGAGCTTTTCGGGCGGCGTGACGACGAGGAAATCCTCGCCCTCCTGCACCTTCGCGCCGACCTTGCGCAGCTCGGTCGCCATCGCGGCGATGCGGTCGGTTTCCTTGACGCGCCAGCTTGCGATGTTGCGCAGCGTGGTCGTGCCGTCCGCGAACAGCGCGGCGACCGCGATCGTCATCGCCGCGTCGGGGATCAGGTTGAAGTCCATGTCGATCGGATCGAGCTTGCCATGGTCGTTGCCGACGCCGCGCACTTCGATCCAGTCCTCGCCCATCTGCAGGTTCGCGCCCATCTTGATCAGCGCATCGGCAAAGCCGACGTCGCCCTGGATGCTCGCGCGGCCCACCCCTTCCACTCTCAGCGGGCCGCCGCCGAGCGCTCCCGCGGCGAGGAAATACGACGCCGACGACGCATCCCCTTCCACCATGATCGCGCCTGGCGACTGATAACGCTGCCCGGCCGGCACCACGAACTGGTGCCAGCCGTGACGCTCGACGTCGATGCCGAAGCGCGCCATCAGCTTGATCGTGATCTCGATGTACGGCTTCGAGATTAGCTCGCCGTCGACCAGCACGGTGGTGACGCCGCTCGCGGTGCGCAAGAGCGGCAGCGTCATCAGCAGCGAAGTCAGAAACTGGCTCGACACGTCGCCGCGCACGCGGATCGGCGCGTCGGCCGTGATCTGGGCGGGACGGATGCGTAGCGGCGGATAGCCTTCGTTCTGTTCGTAGTCGATCTTCGCGCCGATCTGGCGCAGGCCGTCGACGAGATCGCCGATCGGCCGCTCGTGCATGCGCGGCACGCCGTGGATCCGGTAGTCGCCGCCGTTCACGGAGAGGGCCGCGGTCAGCGGACGCACCGCCGTACCCGCGTTGCCGAGGAACAGGTCGGCCGTTCGCGCGGTGAACGCGCCGCGCGTGCCGGTCACGACGCAGGTGTCACCGTCGCGCTTCAGACGTACGCCAAGCTTTTCGAGCGCGGCGAGCATCACGCGGGTGTCATCGGAATCGAGCAGGTTCGTGATCGTCGTCTCGCCTTCGGCGAGCGCGGCGAGCAGCAGCACGCGGTTCGAGATGCTCTTCGAGCCGGGCAGACGAATCGTGCCGGACGCACGGGAAAAAGGTCCGAGATCGAGGAATTCCATGATGTGTCCAGTTTCCGGTTATTTGGACGCGTCGCTGGCGGCCACGCCAGCCGCGCGCTGCTCCTGCCACTGACTGCGCGCGACGCGCGAGCGCGCGAACACCGCTTCGAGCGCGGCGCCGTCGCCGGCCTCGATCGCCGTGCGCAGGCGCGCGAGCACCGCGGTATACGCGTCGAGTTCGTCGAGCAGCGCCGCGCGATTGGCGACGCAGACGTCGCGCCACATCTCCGGACTCGACGCGGCGATGCGCGTGAAGTCGCGGAATCCGCCCGCCGCGAACGAGAACTTCAAAGCGGCGTCGGGCGAACTGAGGATCTGTTCGACGAGCGCGAACGACAGCACGTGCGGTAGATGACTGACCGACGCGAACACGCGGTCGTGCTGCTGCGGCGTCATCTCGCGCACCAAGGCGCCGGTGGCGCGCCACATCGCCGCGACGCGCTCGACCGCTTCCGGCGCGTTCTCCGGCAGCGGGCACAGCACGACGTTGCGGTTCACGTACAGATCGGGCAACGCGGCGTCGACGCCGCTCGACTCGCGGCCGGCGATCGGATGGCCCGGCACGAACTGGCCGATCCGTGCACCGAGCGCCGCGCGCGCGGCGGCGACCACGTCGGACTTGGTGCTGCCCGCGTCGGTGACGATCGTGTTGGCGTCGAGATGCAGCGCGATGCGTTCGAGTAGCGGCTGTGTCTGCGCGACCGGCGCCGCGAGCAGCACGAAGTCCGCGCCCGCTAGCGCGTCGCGCAGCGCGGCGGCGTCGGTGAGCGCCGCGGCGCCGTCGATCACCCCGAGCGCCAACGCGCGCCCGCTCGACGCGGACGTCCGTCCCACCCCAACCACCGTGCGTGCCCCGCCGGCCTCGCCGCGTTCACGCAACGCGCGCGCGAGCGATCCGCCGATCAGGCCGACACCGAAAATCACCAGCTTGTTAAAAGAAAACGCGGCCACGTCGCTCACACAATACGGACAATAAGCGCGCCGCTCCTGCCGGCCGACGCGCGGGATCAAGGAGCAATGCTTACGCAGCGGCAGGCTCGGCAAGCGTCTTTTCGAGCGCCGCGAGGAACGCTCCGTTTTCCTCCGGCAGGCCGATCGTGATGCGTAGCCACTGCGGCAAACCGTAGTTGCCGACCGGTCGCACGATCACAGCCTGTTTCAGCAGCGCGAGATTCACCCGGGCGCCGGCTTCGTCGTCACCGCCGACGCGCACGAGCACGAAGTTACCTTCGGATGGCACGTATTCGAGACCGAGCTTGTCGAACGCCTCGGTCAGAAGCTTGTAGCCCTGCGCGTTCAGCGCCGCGCTCTTTTCCAGAAATGCGCTGTCGTTCAGTGCCGCAATCGCCGCGGCCTGCGCGAGCGTATTGACGTTAAACGGCTGACGCAGTCGATTCAGCAGATCGGTCAAGCTGGGCTGCGCGATCGCGAAGCCGATACGCAGGCCCGCCAGGCCGAACGCCTTCGAGAAAGTGCGCGACACCAGCAGGTTCGGATAGCGGCGCACCCAGTCGATCGAGTTATAGCGCTTGTCCGCCGACAGATACTCGGTGTACGCCTCGTCGAGCACGACGACCACATGGCGCGGCAATTTGCCGAGAAACGCCTCGAGCGTCGGACCGTCGACGAACGTACCGGTCGGATTGTTCGGATTGGCGACGAACACGAGACGCGTGTCGTCGTCGATCGCGGCAAGCATCGCGTCGAGGTCGTGACCATAGTGCACGGCCGGCACGACGATCGCGCGCGCGCCGACGCCTTGCGTTGCGAGCGCATAGACCGCGAACGAATACTCCGAGAACACTACCGCCTGGCCCTTCTCGACGAACGCGTGCGCGGCGAGTTCGAGGATGTCATTGCTGCCGTTGCCGAGCGTGATCCACTCGGCCGGCACGCCGTAGCGCGCGGCGAGCGCCGCCTTCAGTTCGAAACCGTTCGAGTCCGGATAGCGGCCGAGGTCGGCGATCGCCTGCGCCATCGCGCGCTGCGCGGATTCCGGCATGCCGAGCGGATTCTCGTTCGATGCCAGCTTCACGATGCTCGCCTCGTCGAGACCAAACTCGCGGGCCACTTCCGAAATCGGCTTGCCGGCGATGTACGGCGCGATCGCACGCACATAGGAAGGGCCGAAAGACGCTGTCATGAAAATCTCCGAACGACGATGGATCGTGAAATATGCGTTCGGGCAGTGCACTTGGCGCCGCCCGGACTGCGCTGCCAGCCCTTACCGGGCGCGCGGATACGAGCCGAGTATTTTCAGGAACGCGGCCTTCTCGCCGAGCCCGGCGAGCGCGGCGGCCACGGCCGGGTCGTCGCGATGGCCTTCGACGTCGATATAGAAGTAGTACTCCCACGTGCCGACGCGCGCCGGGCGTGATTCGAAACGCGTCATCGACACGCCGTGGCGCGCCAGCGGCTCGAGCAGCTTGACCATCGCACCGGGTTCGTTCACGACCGACACAATCAGCGAGGTCTGGTCGTAGCCGCTCGGACCGGTCGGCTGCTTGCCGATCATGACGAAGCGTGTGCGGTTGTGCGGATCGTCCTGGATCAGCGCGTTGGTGACCTGCAGGCCGTAGTGGATCGCGGCGCGGTCGCCGGCGATGGCCGCGACGGTCGGATCTTCGGCTGCCATCCGTGCAGCTTCCGCGTTGCTCGACACCGCCTGGCGCTCGAGATGCGGCGCGTTGGTCGACAGCCAGCGCTGGCATTGCGCGAGCGCCTGGGCGTGCGCGCACACGCGCGTGACGCCGGCGAGCCCGTTTTGCGTGAGCAGGTTGTGATGAATCGGCAATGCGAGTTCGCCGCCGATGGTCAGCTGCGTTTGCAGCAGCAGATCCAGCGTGCGCGACACCGCGCCTTCGGTCGAATTCTCGACCGGCACGACCCCGTAGTCGGCGGCGCCCGCCTCGACCGAGCGGAACACTTCATCGATCGACGGGCACGGCAGCCCTTCGATCGACTGACCGAAGTACTCATGCATCGCCTGTTCGCTATAGGTGCCGACGGGCCCGAGGTATGCGGCCTTGATGGTCTTTTCGAGCGCGCGGCTTGCGGCCATGATCTCGCGCCAGATCGCGCTGATGTGTTCGTCCGCAAGCGGCCCCGCGCTCATCTCCTGCAGGCGCGCGATCACCTGCATCTCGCGCTCGGGTCGGAACACCGGTGCGTTGAAATGCTTCTTGACCTCCCCGACTTCGAGCGCGACCGACGCGCGCTGGTTCAGGAGCGCGATCAGCTGCGCGTCGAGCGCGTCGATGCGATCGCGCAGAGGTTTGAGTCGTGTATTGAGTTCGTCGTCCATGCGTAAAACGGCTTTGCCGGGTAAATGCTGGAAAAGATGCGCACGCCTGCCGGTCAGTGTGGCTCAGGCACTGCGCTGTTCGAATTCCTTCATGTATTCGACAAGCGCTTTGACGCCTTCGAGCGGGACGGCGTTATAAATCGACGCCCGCATGCCGCCGACGGACTTGTGGCCCTTTAGCTGCACCAATCCCCGCGCTTTCGCGCCGGACAGGAAATCTTCGTTGCGCGACTCGTCGGCGAGAAAGAACGGTACGTTCATCCGGGAGCGCGAGCCACGCTCGACCTTGTTCAGATAGAAGCTGCTCGAGTCGATCGTGTCGTACAGCAGCTTCGATTTTTCGAGGTTGCGTGCCTCCATCGCCAGGAGGCCGCCCTGCTTCTTCAACCACTTGAACACGAGCCCGGCGATATAGATCGCGTAGGTGGGCGGAGTGTTGTACATCGAATTGTTCTCGGCGACGGTCTTCCATTCGAACGCCGACGGGCAGATCGGCATCGCGCGATCGAGCATGTCCTCACGCACGATCACGACCGTCACGCCGGCCATGCCGATGTTCTTCTGCGCACCGCCGAATAGCACGCCGTATTTGGCGATGTCCATCGGGCGCGACAGGATATGCGACGACGCGTCCGCGACGAGCGGAGTATCGCCGAGGTCGGGAATCTCGAAGGTTTCGACGCCGTGAATGGTCTCGTTGGTGCACAAGTGCACGTAAGCCGGATCGTCCGACAGCTGCCATTCCGAGCGCGCCGGCGCGCGGGTGAAGCCCTCGGCTGTCTTGCCGGTCGCGGCGAGATGCACGCTGCCGTATTTCTGCGCTTCCTTGAACGATTTCTCCGACCACGAGCCGGTGATGACGAAATCCGCGCGCGGTTTCGAGCCGAGCAGGTTCATCGGCACGATCGCGTTTTCGCCGAGGCCGCCGCCCTGCAGAAACAGGATGCGGTGGCTTGCCGGCACCTGCAGCAACTCGCGCAGATCGGTCAGCGCTTCCTCGTGGATCAACATGAATTCCTTGCCGCGATGGCTCATTTCCATCACGCTCATACCACTGCCTTGCCAATTCAGCATCTCGTCGGCTGCCTGGCGCAGCACTTCTTCAGGCATGGCCGCCGGGCCGGCGGAGAAATTAAAGACGCGCATGTGAGGTCCTGGAAGCGGGCGCGAAATAACGAAGTCGCGCGGGAATCGGCGAAAAGAGCTGCGAAATGGCTCGCCGAAAAAGATAATGGCCGTCTGCGCCAGTGCGCAAACGACCATTATCGCATTGTCGCCGCCAACCCGCCACGCCGGGTGGCCCAGCGGGCGCGACGACAGGCCGGCTGATCAGCGCAGCCTGCGAGCGGAATTTACTTGGCAGCCGGCTTGACCGATGCGACTTCCTTGTCGGCCTGGTCACGCGTTGCCTTGATCGATTCCGGCATGTACTTCTGCATCAGACCGTTCACGACGTCGCGGCCAACCTGGTCTTGCACCTGGATGAACTTGCGACCGGTCGGGCTCTTGTAGAACGTGGTCAGATCCTTGATTTCCGACGTGCTGTAGTACTTCGCGTACGCGTCGTACTGAGATTGCATCGCGTCCTGACGGAAAGAGTCGGTCGCGAACACCTGGCCCGCGCTGTCCACCAGCTTCGGCACCGCGTTCTTTTGCAGCGTCGGCACGGCGGCCTGCTTCTGCTTGTCCGTCATCGTCTTGTTCTCGGTCAGCGCGTCCGACAGGATTGCCGGAACGAGCTGCTTGGCCTGCATCTGCGCGCTGTTGCCGATTGCGCCAACCAGCTTCTGCGCATCGATGGCGTCGAGCAGCTCCTTGATGGCAGCTTGCTTGGCCGGATCAACCGGTGCTGCTGCGGCAGCCGGAGCCGCAGGCGCCTGGTTCTGCAGCGCTTGAGCCATGGCGAAGGTCGGCACGATGGCAGCCAGCAACATCAGTTGTTTGAATCGTTTTTGCATCACTACTCCCTAAGAGAAATTAACTTGAACTGCACGCCACACGGGAAGCGTACCGGCCCGATACGCCGTGACCCGCAGCGTAGCTTCAACGTATTAACTGAGACTGAAAGCCGCTGGCACGGATCAAGCCGCGCCGCCGCCCTCACCGCCGTTATCACCTTCAGTGGAGCCGTCGGAATCGCTTTCCGACTCGCCCTCGGCCTCCGCTACCTGCTGCAGACCGGACAGCTTGGTCCCTTCGTCAAGGCTGATGAGTGTAACACCTTGCGTTGCGCGTCCCATTTCGCGAATTTCCGACACGCGCGTGCGAATCAGCACGCCCGTAGTGGTAATCAGCATGATCTGCGCTTCCGGGTCCACGAGCGTCGCGGCAACGACCTTGCCGTTACGCTCCGACGTCTGGATTGCGATCATGCCCTTCGTGCCGCGGCCGTGACGCGTGTACTCGGTGATTGGGGTGCGCTTGCCGTAGCCGTTCTCGGTTGCGGTGAGCACCGACTGCTGCTCGTCGCCGGCCACCAGCAACGCGATCACGTTCTGGCCGTCCTCGAGTTGCATGCCGCGCACGCCGCGCGCCTCGCGGCCCATCGGACGCACGTCGTTTTCGTCGAAGCGCACTGCCTTGCCCGAATCCGAGAACAGCATCACGTCGTGCTGGCCGTCGGTGATCGCGGCGCCGATCAGGTAATCGCCCTCATCGAGACCGACCGCAATAATACCCTTGCGCAACGGCCGGCTAAATGCTTCCAGCGGCGTCTTTTTTACCGTTCCCAACGCGGTCGCCATGAACACGAACTTGTCGGCCGAGAACTCCTTGACCGGCAGCACGACCGTGATCTTTTCGCCTTCTTGCAGCGGGAACATATTGACGATCGGCCGGCCGCGCGAATTGCGCGAACCCTGCGGCACTTCGTAGACCTTGACCCAGTACACACGGCCGCGGTTCGAGAAGCACAGGATGTGGTCGTGCGTATTGGCAATGAACAGCGTGTCGATCCAGTCGTCTTCCTTCATGGAAGTGGCCTGCTTGCCACGACCACCGCGCTTCTGGGCTCGATATTCGGACAACGGTTGCGATTTCACGTAGCCCGCGTGCGACATCGTCACGACCATTTCCTGCGGCGTGATCAGGTCTTCGGTGTTCAGCTCGGTCGCGTTCAACTCGATCTTCGAGCGACGCGCATCGCCGAATTCGGCCTTGATGGACGTGAGTTCGCCGACGATGATCGCCGAAATGCGTTCCGGGCGAGCCAGAATGTCCAGCAGGTCAGCGATCTGCGCCATCACGTCGCGGTATTCGCCGATGATCTTGTCTTGCTCGAGACCGGTCAGTCGCTGCAGGCGCATCTGCAGGATTTCCTGCGCCTGCGTATCGGACAGACGGTAAAGGCCGTCGGTCTGCATGCCGAACGACGGGTTCAGTCCCTCCGGACGATAAGCTTCGCGACCGCCCGCCGACGCGTTTTCCGACTCGGCGCGTGACAGCATTTCGCGCACGAGCGACGAATCCCACGCGCGCGACATCAGCTCCTGCTTGGCGATCGGTGGTGTCGGCGCGGCCTTGATGAGCGCGATGAATTCGTCGATGTTCGCGAGCGCAACCGCGAGACCTTCGAGCACGTGACCACGTTCGCGCGCCTTGCGCAGTTCGTAGACGGTGCGCCGCGTCAGCACTTCCCGGCGATGCGACAGGAAGCACGTCAGCATTTCCTTCAGATTCAGGAGCTTCGGCTGGCCGTCGACGAGCGCGACCATGTTCATACCGAACGTGTCCTGAAGCTGGGTCGCCTTGTACAGATTGTTCAGCACGACCTCGGGCACTTCGCCGCGCTTCAGCTCGATCACGACGCGCATGCCGCTCTTGTCGGATTCGTCGCGGATGTCGGAAATGCCTTCGAGCTTCTTCTCGTTGACGAGCTCGGCGATGCGCTCGAGCAGCGAGCGCTTGTTCACCTGATAGGGCAGTTCATCGACAATGATCGCCATGCGCTGGCCGCGGTCGATTTCCTCGAAGTGCGTCAGCGCGCGCATCACGACGCGGCCGCGACCGGTGCGATAGCCGTCGCGCACGCCGGCCACGCCGTAGATGATGCCGGCGGTCGGGAAGTCGGGCGCGGGGATGATCTCGATCAGCTCGTCGATCGTCGCTTCCGGGTTTTTCAGCAGATGCTGACACGCGTCGACGACTTCATTGAGGTTGTGCGGCGGGATATTGGTCGCCATGCCGACCGCGATGCCGGACGAGCCATTGATCAGCAGATTAGGTATGCGCGCGGGCAGGATGGCCGGCTCGTTCTCGCTGCCGTCGTAGTTCGGCACGAAGTCGACCGTTTCTTTGTCGATATCGGCCAGCAGTTCGTGGCCGATCTTCGCCATGCGGATTTCGGTGTAACGCATCGCCGCGGCGTTGTCGCCGTCGACGGAACCGAAGTTCCCCTGGCCGTCGACGAGCATGTAGCGCAGCGAGAAGTCCTGCGCCATCCGTACGATCGTGTCGTAGACAGCGGTGTCGCCGTGCGGATGGTATTTACCGATGACGTCGCCGACGATACGCGCCGACTTCTTGTAGGCGCGGTTCCAGTCGTTGTTCAGCTCGTGCATCGCGAACAGCACGCGCCGGTGCACCGGCTTCAGGCCATCGCGGACATCGGGAAGCGCTCGCCCTACGATCACGCTCATCGCGTAATCGAGATACGAACGGCGCATTTCCTCCTCAAGGGAGATTGGCAGAGTCTCTTTGGCGAATTGATCCATTATCCGTATCTTTTACGTGCGAAGGCGGGTTTCGCCGCTTCTTCGCGTAAGCATTGCAGGCGCAACGCATCACGCGATTCTAACATGCCACGAATCCACGCCCGACGAAGGTACGTATACATATTAGAGGGGCGCCCGCCAACACCTCGCCGATCACACAATTTCAGTCTCGTCAGGCTCGATTCCTGCGTGGGACCAATTCGCCGCTCAGCCAGAGCCGGCGGACCGCTCAGACGAAAACATTTGTTGCGCATGCACCACAATTGGAGGGGGATTTGATCGGGGGCGGATTTTTTTTTCGTCGGAAGGGAACGATATGGCAAAATGCCAACGCACAAAGAGTCAGACACTGCTCGAAGTCTACACAAACGGTTTTTGTTCCGCACCAATGTTATACTTCGAGCAATGTATGACTGGTCTTCGTCAACAGGCTCGCAGTAAACCTGCGGTAATCTCAATTTCGAGAGGAGAAATATGAATAAACTTTCAAAGCTCGCGTTCATTGCAGCTACCGCAGTTATGGCTGCATCCGCCATGGCGCAGTCGGTGCCGGCGTCGCGACAAGCTACCAACGACAACTGGGTGAATGGTACTGGCGAATACGTGTGGATGAACGGCACGAACGAGCTTTGCTGGCGCGATGCATTCTGGACGCCCGCAACGGCTAACGCCAAATGCGACGGCGCTCTGGTTGCTCAGGCTCCGACCCCGCCGGCACCGGTCCCTCCGCCTCCGGCTATCTCCAGCGAAAAGATTACGTATCAAGCTGATGCGCTGTTCGACTTCGACAAGGCAATCCTGAAGCCGGCCGGCAAGGAACGTCTGAGCGAACTGGCATCGAAGATCCAGGGCATCAACCTCGAAGTCGTCGTCGCTACGGGCCACACCGACCGTATCGGTTCCGTCGCCTACAACGACCGGCTGTCGCTGCGTCGTGCTCAAGCTGTGAAGGCCTTCCTGGTCAGCAAGGGCGTCGAAGCCAACCGTATCTACACGGAAGGCAAGGGTCCGCGCAACCCGGTTACCACCGGTTGCAACCAGAAGAACCGCAAGCAACTCATCGCCTGCCTCGCACCGGACCGCCGCGTGGAAGTCGAAGTTGTCGGTACGCCGAAGCAGTAAGCTGGAAAATTACCGCAGTATCGAAAGCCCCGCTTCGGCGGGGCTTTTTTTATGCGCGGGTACCGCGACCTGACGTGATGCGCGACGCAGGAGCGTCCCGCTCCGCTACCAGCGGCTCGCAGCTTGCATCAGCGCCCGCTACCCGACGCGCTTTTGCCGCTCTTTCTCTCGCCCTATATACTCAGGGTTTATCCTCGAGCGTCCGCTCACCGCTTTCATCGAGGCAGCCTTCACCATGACCAACGCCGATCCTCACGAACTACAGAAATTCAGCGACCTCGCGCATCGTTGGTGGGACCCGAACGCCGAATTCAAGCCGCTGCACGAACTGAATCCGATTCGTCTAAGCTGGATCGACGCCCACGCCCATCTCGCCGGCAAAAAGGTGCTCGATATCGGCTGCGGCGGCGGCATCCTGTCGGAATCGATGGCAGGTTTGGGCGCTCATGTGAAGGGCATCGATCTGTCGACCCAGGCACTCGGTGTCGCCGATCTTCACAGTCTTGAAAGCGGTGTAACCGTCGATTACGAAGAAATCGCGGCTGAGGCGCTGGCCGCACGCGAACCGGGCACCTATGACGTGGTCACCTGCATGGAAATGCTCGAGCACGTGCCCAGGCCGGCCGCGATCGTCGAGGCCTGCAAGAATCTCGTGAAGCCGGGCGGCTGGGTGTTTTTCTCCACGCTGAACCGCAATGTCAAGTCGTATCTGTTCGCGGTGATCGGCGCCGAATACATCGCGCGAATGCTGCCGATGGGCACGCACGACTACGCGCGCTTCATCCGCCCGTCGGAGCTCGCCGGCTTCGTGCGCGCCGCCGAGCTGCGCACGGCGGACATCAAGGGCATCGTGTACAACCCGCTCAGCAAGCTTTTCGCGCTGTCGTCCGACACGAGCGTCAACTATATGCTCGCCTGTCGCCGCGACGCCTGAATTGCCCGAACCGCCCCGATCCGCCGTATCCGAAACGAACAATGAGCGACCCGACTCCCCTGCCGCAACGCGAAGACAACGACGACACGCTCGGCTTTTGCCTCGCCGTGCTTTTCGACCTCGACGGCACGCTTGCCGACACGGCGCCCGACCTCGCGGCCGCCGTCAACAAGATGCGCCACGACCGGGGGCTCGAGATGGTGCCGCTCGAGAAGCTGCGCCCGCTGGCTTCAGCCGGAGCGCGCGGACTGATCTGCGGGGCGTTCGGCATCGGGCCCGATCATCACGAATTCGCATCGATGCGCGAGGAGTTTCTCGCGAACTACGAGGCAGATCTGTGCATCGAGACGACGCTCTTTCCGGGTATCGCGGAAGTGCTCGACGAACTCGACGCGCGCGGCGTGCGCTGGGGCATCGTCACGAACAAGGTCGCGCGGCTTACCGAGCCGCTCGTCGCGCAACTCGGTCTCGAGGAGCGCGCCAGCTGCGTGGTGAGCGGCGACACGACCCCGCATTCGAAGCCGCACCCCGCGCCATTGCTGCACGCGGCGCGTGAGCTGGACATCGCGCCGGAGCGCGTCGTCTATATCGGCGACGATCTGCGCGACGTGCAGGCCGGTTTTGCCGCCGGCATGAAGACCGTCGCCGCGGCGTACGGCTATTGCGGCAACGACATTCCGCCGACACGGTGGCACGCGCAACACGTCGTAGAATCGACGGCCGAGTTGCAAACCCTGCTGCGCGACATCGGCTGACAAAGTCAGACAGATCGGCTGAAGGTCCCGGCCCGCACTCTTGTTAACCATGTTGCACCATTCAGCAGCCACCAAAGACGCACGACGCAGCCCTCGATCTATTGTAAAATCTCCTTTGGCTCACATATGTGAGCAACGAACCGCGGGGGCGACCTGGTTTCGACAGGGGTTGCGAAGCGGCTAGGGCATGTCGAGGACCCGTCACCTCGTTAATCAATGGGAAAAACGTAACTGCAAACGACGATACGTTCGCACTGGCAGCCTAAGGGCCGCCGTCCTCTGCCTAGTTCACTGACGGGCTAGTGTCGCAAGACCGGTAGCAATACCGACAGAGGTCATATACGTCAGTTAAGCCTTGGCGGCGTCACGACGTCCGGGTCGAAAATTTAGTGAATCGCCGTAGCGCAGCGTGTTCGTCCGCGTCGCTGTGGTTAAATCAAAAGACAGAACTAAACATGTAGAACTGGTCGTAGAGGACTTCTGGACGCGGGTTCGATTCCCGCCGCCTCCACCAAATACCTGGAACGTTCGCGATGAACGGCCCCAAAAAACCCCGGTAGCGTAACGCTGCCGGGGTTTTTTATTTTCGGCACCGTCTGCGACGCTTTGCGGGCCGGCCACACATCTCCCCTTCACTCAACGGGGACGCACAACACGCCCCGGTAAATCCGCGGCCGTTGCTTATACTCGTAGCTCGAAGCGAGTCGTGATTCGTCAACCACGTCGCCAAAACAGGAGCCTGCGTCATGCGCAAGACCATCGCTCTGCTGGCCCCGCTCGCACTCCCCGTGCTACACGCCCGGTGCCTTTGCCGATCCGCCCAAACTGTCCGACGGCCGCTTCGTCACCGCTGACGGCATGACGCTCCACACGTTCGACAAGGACACCAGGCCCGGCGTCAGCGGCTGCATGAGCAACTGGCCGGCGGCCACGGCGGCGCCGACCGACAAGCAGGCGGGCGATGCAAAGGGGGACGGTTTCAAGGAAATCTGGCACATCGCCAGGCCATAAGAAGCCACTCCAGCCGGCAACTGGGCCGCCATCGCCCCCGCCACAAAGCACAACGCCGACCCAAGGGCCGGCGTTGCGTCAAACCTCGAAGCTCGAGCGAAGCCCGAGCCAATTCTTATTCGTCTTTCGGGCACTGCAGATTGCAGCCATTCGGATCTCCCATGTCGCCGCGCTTGCGCGCCTTCGAACGTTGGCCGTGCTGATACTTGTCCGACGGGGCGGACGCGGCGAACGGCATCTGCGGATGCTCGTTAATGCGGAATTCGTCGGTCAGGATGCCACCCGGCACGCCAGGCGAATTTTGCGCGTAAGCGATGGAGACGGTGGCACAGAGCACACCAGCCGCGGCAGCGGCGGCACATGCATGGAGAAGAGCTTTCATGTCGGTTCAGCGCAGCTTGGCGCGCGGTAAAGGCGGATACGAAGCCAAGAGAGTAGCCGAAACCGGCGCGCTGCGCAGCCGCGCACGCCGAGCGCCACCGCTTTTCTGGTTACAGGCTCTTACTCCGCCGTTACGCGAGCGCGCCGCCGAGCCCCTCGTCCAGATCGACGAGCCTGCCGCAGTCGCACGGATCGTAGCCGGCGAGCTGCTCGACGCGTTGGTGAAACGCGCTGCCGCGCAACAGGTTGATCACCGTCGCGAGCGGCGCGCGAGAGAGGTGCGCGCGATCGCACGCGAAGTAATAGTCCTCGTCGACGATCGGAATGAAGTCGAGCCCGAAATGATGCGCGGCCGGTTCGACGCCGAAGCCTATGTCCACCATGCCGCTCGCGACGAACGCCGCGATCGCCGAGTGCGTCAGCTCGGTCGACGCATAGCCGTTGACGCGGTCCGGGTCCACACCGACCTGTCGCAGCGCGAGATCGAGCAGCATCCGCGTACCCGAGCCCGGCTGGCGGTTGACGAAACGGATGTCGTCGCGCGCCAGATCGCCGAGCCCGCCGATCCGCTTCGGATTGCCCTTGCCGATGAACAGACCCTGCTTGCGTCGGGTCAGATGCACGAGCACATGGCGTTGCGGATCGAGCCAGCGCCGGTAGGTATCGGCGCACACCGCGCGGAACTCGCCGAGCGGCAGATGAAAGCCCGCCAGATCGCACTCGCCGCGCGCGAGCGCACTGACCGCCTCGGCGCTGTCGCGGTACTTGATCTCGACCGGCAGATCGTTGGCGACCAGCGCCGTAACAAGCGCGGCCACCGCGTAACCGTGCGACGCGTGGATGCGCACGTCATCGGCGGGGGGCGCAAGCCAGCGGTTCAGATCGCTCGCCACTTCGCTCGCGAGCGCCTGCAAATTGCCGTCGAGCCGCTCGCCGCAGAGCCGCTGCCCGCGCAGCACCGCGTGACCGAGCTCGGACAACACCGAGCCGCGCCCACGCTCTTTCGCGATCAGAGGACCACCAAACCGCTCCTCGATGCTGCGCAGCAAGCCCCATGCGTGCCGATAGGACAAACCCTTAAGCGCCGCGGCCTGCGCAATGCTGCCAGATTCATCGACGAGCGCGAGCAGCGGCACTACGTCAGACAGGCTGGCCTCGCGGCCGTCCGCGCCCTTCACCACCAGCTCGACCTGACATTCGATCCTGACCATATATGTTTGACTGTTTCCTATTGCGCGCGCCGGTCAGCCCGCCTATCTTTCGGCTATACCATGCGAATAAGCGAAGCATACGTGCATGCATTATGAATAACAAGTGCATATATCGCTTCGGAGGAGCCCCCCTTTGGACGATTCTCTCGCCACGGCGCCGGATCAGCTCGTGCAACGTCACGCGCAGCCGGGCCGCACACTCATCACGATCCTGCACGCGATCCAGGACGAACTCGGCTTTGTGCCACCCGCGGCGGTCGGACCGCTCGCCCGCGCGCTGAACCTGTCGCGAGCGGAAGTGCACGGCGTCATCAGTTACTACCATCACTTTCGCACCTCGCCTGCCGCGCCCGTCACGGTGCAGCTGTGCCGCGCCGAAGCGTGCCGCAGCATGGGCACCGAGGCGCTTGCCCAGCACATCGAGGCGCACACCGGATGCCGCTTCGACACCGGTCACCATGACGGCGCAACGGTGGAACTCGAATCGGTGTACTGCCTCGGCCAATGCGCGCTGTCGCCGGCGATGATGCTCAACGGCACGCTGCACGCGCGCGTGTCGCCGCAAAAATTCGACGCCCTGTTCGCCGCTGCCCGCAAACGCGCGGAGGTGCCGGCATGACGCGCATCTATGTTCCGCGAGATTCCTCGGCGCTCGCGCTCGGCGCCGATGCGCTGGCCGAAGCCATCGCCAGCGAAGCCGCGCGCCGCGACATTGCGATCGAACTGATCCGCAACGGTTCGCGCGGGTTGCTGTGGCTCGAACCGCTCGTCGAAGTTGCGACGCCCGAAGGCCGCATCGGTTATGCGAATGTCGACGTGGAAGACGTCGCCGCGTTGTTCGACGCGGGCTTCGTCGAGGGTGGCGAGCATGCGCGGCGCGTCGGCGTGGTCGACGAGATTCCGTATCTGAAGAAGCAGCAGCGCCTGACCTTCGCGCGGATCGGCATCACCGACCCGCTGTCCATCGACGATTACGTCGCGCACGGCGGCCTCGAAGGCCTACGCAACGCCCTGCAAACCGACGCCGATGCCGCCTGCGAAGCGCTGATCGAATCCGGTCTGCGCGGCCGCGGCGGCGCGGCCTTCCCGGCCGGCATCAAGTGGCGCACGGTGCGCGGCGCGAAAGCCGCGCAGAAGTACGTCGTCTGCAATGCCGACGAAGGCGATTCCGGCACCTTCTCCGATCGTCTCGTGATGGAAAGCGATCCGTACGTGCTCATCGAAGGCATGATCATCGCCGGCGTCGTGACCGGCGCGACCGTCGGCTACATCTATGTGCGCAGCGAATACCCGCACTCGATCGCGACGCTCGAAGCTGCCATCGCCCGTGCGCGCACAGCCGGCTGGCTCGGCGACAGCGTGCTCTCGAGCGGGCAGCGTTTCGAGCTGTTCGTCGCGAAAGGCGCGGGCTCGTATGTGTGCGGCGAGGAAACCGCGATGCTGGAATCGCTCGAAGGCAAGCGCGGCATCGTCCGCGCAAAGCCGCCGGTGCCCGCACTCGTGGGTCTCTATGGCCAGCCCACCGTGATCAACAACGCGATCACGCTCGCCACCGCGCCGATCATCTTCGCGCGCGGCGCCGCGTTCTATAAAGACTTCGGCATGGGCCGCTCGCGTGGCACGCTGCCGTTCCAACTGGCCGGCAACATCAAGCGAGGCGGCCTCGTCGAACTCGCGTTCGGCGTGACATTGCGCCAACTGCTCGACGACTTCGGCGGCGGCACCGCGAGCGGCCGGCCGGCGCGCGCGGTGCAGGTCGGCGGTCCGCTCGGCACCTATCTGCCGCCAAGCCAGTGGGACATTCCGATGGACTACGAGGCGTATGCGGCGATCGGCGCGGTGATCGGCCACGGCGGTCTCGTCGTACATGACGACACCTCGAACCTCGCCGAGCTCGCGCAATACGCGATGCACTTCTGTGCGCTCGAATCGTGCGGCAAATGCACACCGTGCCGGATCGGCTCGACGCGCGGCGTCGAGGTGATCGCGCGGATTCGCAGCGGCGACACATCGACGCGTCAGGTGCAATTGCTGCGCGATCTATGCGACACGATGGTAGCCGGCTCGCTGTGCGCGATGGGCGGCATGACGCCCTATCCGGTGCTGTCCGCGCTCGATCATTTCCCTGAAGACTTCGGTCTCGCCGCCGATCCCACTGCCGACCACGCCACCAAAGCGGCCGCGGCCTGACTCCAGGAGTTCACCATGTCCGACCAGTTCAACTCCCCTGCCGGCGCCCCGAAGGAAGTCCCCCTGGGGGGCGGCTGCGGCTCAGGCAACTGCGCGTGCAAGTCGCAAGCCCAGGCACGCGCCGCCAACGCGTTCGCCGACGACACCGACTACGGCACCCCCGCCCGCCACTCGGACGTCGACGTGACGCTCGAAATCGACGGCCAGGCGGTGACCGTACCGGCGGGCACGTCGGTGATGCGCGCGGCGGCTGAAGCTGGCGTCAACGTGCCGAAGCTGTGCGCGACCGATTCGCTCGAACCGTTCGGCTCATGCCGCCTGTGTCTCGTCGAAATCGAAGGACGGCGCGGCTATCCGGCCTCGTGCACGACACCGGTCGAAGCCGGCATGAAGGTGCGCACGCAGACCGACCGTCTGCAGTCGCTGCGTCGCAACGTGATGGAGCTGTACATCTCCGACCATCCGCTCGATTGCCTGACCTGCCCCGCCAACGGCGACTGCGAACTGCAGGACATGGCGGGCGTGACCGGCCTGCGCGAAGTGCGCTACGGCTTCGACGGCGCGAATCATCTGAAGGACCAGAAGGACGAATCGAATCCGTACTTCACGTACGACCCGGCGAAGTGCATCGTCTGCAATCGCTGCGTGCGCGCGTGCGAGGAAACCCAGGGCACGTTCGCGCTGACGATCACCGGACGCGGCTTCGAATCTCGCGTCGCGGCCAGCGAGAACCAGCCGTTCATGGAATCGGAGTGCGTGTCGTGCGGCGCCTGCGTGGCCGCGTGCCCGACCGCGACCTTGCAGGAAAAGTCCGTCGTGATGCTCGGCCAGCCCGAGCACTCGGTCGTCACCACCTGTGCCTATTGCGGCGTCGGCTGCTCGTTCAAGGCAGAGATGAAGGGCAACCAGGTCGTGCGGATGGTGCCGCACAAGAACGGCCAGGCCAACGAAGGTCATGCATGCGTGAAGGGCCGCTTCGCGTGGGGCTACGCGACGCACAAGGACCGCATCAAAAAGCCGATGATCCGCGCGACGATCACCGACCCGTGGCGCGAAGTCAGCTGGGACGAAGCGATCTCGTACGCGGCATCGGAATTCCGTCGCATCCAGGCGAAGCATGGGCGCGATTCGATCGGCGGCATCACGTCGTCGCGCTGCACGAACGAAGAGACTTACCTCGTGCAGAAGCTCGTGCGCGCCGCGTTCGGTAACAACAACGTCGACACCTGCGCGCGCGTCTGCCACTCGCCGACCGGCTATGGTCTGAAGACGACGCTCGGCGAATCGGCCGGCACGCAGACGTTCGCCTCCGTCGACAAAGCCGACGTGATCATGGTGATCGGCGCGAATCCGACCGATGGCCACCCGGTGTTCGCCTCGCGCCTGAAGCGCCGCGTGCGCGAGGGTGCGAAGCTGATCGTCGTCGATCCGCGCCGGATCGACATCGTCGATACGCCGCACGTGAAGGCGTCGCACCATCTGCAATTGCGGCCCGGCACCAACGTCGCGATCGTCAACGCGCTCGCGCATGTGATCGTCACCGAAGGCCTGCTCGACGCAGCGTTTGTGGCCGAGCGCTGCGAAACCCGCGCGTTCGAACAGTGGCGCGATTTCGTCGCGCTGCCGGAGAACTCGCCGGAAGCGACCGAAGCGGCGACCGGCGTGCCCGCGCAACAGGTACGCGAAGCCGCGCGCATCTACGCGAGCGCCGGCAACGCCGCGATCTACTACGGCCTCGGCGTCACCGAACACGCGCAAGGCTCGACGATGGTGATCGGCATCGCGAACCTGGCGATGGCGACCGGCAACATCGGCCGCGAAGGTGTCGGCGTGAATCCGCTGCGCGGCCAGAACAACGTGCAGGGTTCGTGCGACATGGGCTCGTTCCCGCACGAGCTGCCCGGCTATCGTCACATCGGCGATCCGCTCGTGCGCACGCAGTTCGAAAACGCCTGGGCCGTCACACTGCAACCGGAACCTGGCCTGCGCATTCCGAACATGTTCGACGCCGCGCTGCACGGCAGTTTCAAGGGTCTGTACTGCCAGGGCGAGGACATCGTGCAGTCGGACCCGAACACGCATCATGTGGCGGCGGCGCTGTCGTCGATGGAATGCATCGTCGTGCAGGACATCTTCCTGAACGAGACCGCCAAGTATGCACACGTGCTGCTACCCGGCTCGTCGTTCCTCGAAAAGGACGGCACGTTCACCAATGCCGAGCGCCGCATCTCGCGCGTGCGCAAGGTGATGCCGCCGCTCGGCGGCTACGCGGACTGGGAAGTCACGCAGTTGCTGTCGCGCGCGCTCGGCTACGAGATGGACTACACGCATCCGTCCGAGATCATGGACGAAATCGCGCGGCTCACACCGACCTTCCACGGCGTGTCGTACCAGAAGATCGACGAAATGGGCAGCATCCAGTGGCCATGCAACGAGGACGCGCCCGACGGCACGCCGACCATGCACGTCGACACCTTCGTGCGCGGCAAGGGCAGGTTCGTGATCACGAAGTTCATCGCATCGCCGGAGAAGGTCACGCGCAAGTATCCGTTGCTGCTGACGACCGGGCGCATTCTGTCGCAGTACAACGTCGGCGCGCAGACGCGCCGAACCGAGAATTCTCGCTGGCATGACGAAGACCGGCTCGAACTGCATCCGCACGATGCCGAGGAACGCGGCATCAAAACCGGCGACTGGGTCGGCATCGAATCGCGCGCGGGGCAGACCGTGTTGCGCGCGAAGGTGACGGAGCGGATGCAGCCGGGCGTCGTCTATACGACGTTCCACTTCCCCGAATCGGGCGCGAACGTGATCACGACCGACAGCTCCGACTGGGCGACCAACTGCCCCGAATACAAGGTGACCGCGGTGCAGGTGATGCCGGTCGAGCAGCCGTCGCAATGGCAGAAGGACTATTCGCGCTTCAATAGCGAACAGCTCGAACTGCTGAAGCAGCGCGAGCCGGCCAATGCGGCCGCGGCAGTCACCGCGGGCAAGTGAGGCGAGCCATGGACAATCGGAATCTGATCGACATGGCGAACCGGATCGGCGACTTCTTCGAGTCGATGCCCGACCACGAGGAAGCGCTGACCGGCGTCGCCGAACACATCCGCCGCTTCTGGGAGCCGCGCATGCGGCGCGCGCTGCTCGCGACGCTCGACGAAGCGCCGGACACGTATGACATCGCGCTATCGGACTTCACGCGCGAGGCCATCGTCAGGTATCGCGAGAAGTTGACGCCGGCGCCGGCCCAGGCGCCGGCGGCTTAGGCTCGGGCGGTTTCCCCAATCAACCAGGCGCGGCGGCGCGATCCGCTGCCGCGTGCGTGCCCATACCACGCAACAGGCGGCGCCAATCACAACGTCGCCTGTTCCGAGATCTCTCCCCCAACCGTAAACCACGCTTCGCAGTGCCGTACGAGACCGTGCAGGTCCGAGCCGGTGCGTCCGCGCGCGCTGATGTAGCCGTCGGGCCGCACCAGATAAAACGACGGCCGCGTGCGCCCATACGATTCGGACAACGCCGGGCCGCCGTCGCCGCTCGTATCGGTGACGCGCCAGATCCGCACCGCGTTCGGCAGCAGCCGCTCGACCTCGGCGGCGAGCTTTTCCACTTCGGGGTCCGGCGGCGGCGCATGTTTGGCGGCGGGATCGAGCGGCGTGCCATCGACGGGCAGCGGCGGCAACAGCAGAAACAGCGAGAAGAACGCCGGATCGTGCAGATCGAAAATGCAGCCGACGCCCGGCGCGCGCCCGAGCGGACCGTCGACGACGTGCACGAGCGCATCGGGTGCGCGCTCGCCCGCGCGCGGGCCGCCGTCGAGCACGCGTTCGAGCGTCAGCGGACTGCGCCGGTACTGGATCGACAGCTCGCTGATCGTCGCGCGTGCGGCATCGCGCAGCGGACCGAACGTGGCCAGCACCGGCATCACGCGCTCGCGCAGCAGCTTCATCGGTCCGTGATCGGCCTCGGCCATCTGCGTGATGAAACCGGTCTGCCGCAGCACCTCGCGCTCGATCGGATGTCGTTCGGCGTGATACGTGTCGAGCAGACGATCCGGCGCCGCGCCGCCGATCACGCGCGCGAGCTTCCAGCCGAGATTGAGCGCTTCCTGGATGCCGGTGTTCATGCCTTGTGCGGCCGCGGGACTGTGTACGTGCGCGGCATCGCCGGCGAGGAAGATGCGGCCCACGCGCAGCCGGTCGACCATCCGGCTGTTCACGTGGAAGTACGCCGACCACGCCAGCTCCGACACGTCGACGCGCTCGCGCACGCGTCGCGCGATCAGCGCCTTGCATTGTTCGAGCGACGGCGCCGGCGCCCGCTCCAGCGGCGGCTCGCCGAGCACCGCGGGGGCCGGCGGCGCGGCGCTGCCGGACGGCTCGACCGCATGATCGGCGATCAGACGATGGCGGCCGTGGCCCATCGGAAACAGCGCGACGAGACCGTCGCCCGACGCGAAGATATGGAACTCGTCGTCGGGCCAGTCGGTCTCGGCATGCAGGTCGGCGAGCAGAAAGGTCTGGTCGAAGGTCTTGCCCTCGAAGTTCAGGTCGAGGCGATGGCGAATCGAACTGTGCGCGCCATCGGCCGCGATCAGATACGACGGGCGCATGGCTTCCGTGCGGCCGTCCGCGCGGCGCAAGGTCGCCTGAACGCTCGCGGAGCCTTGCATGAACGCCACGAGCTCGACGCCGCGCTCGACCTTCACGCCGAGCGTCGCCAGATGCTCGGTCAGGAGCCGCTCGGTCACCGACTGGTCGAGAAACAGCAGATAGGGATAGCGCGTGTGCAACGGGTCGAAATCGAGCTGCGCAAGCCGCATGCCGTTCGAAGACAGATTCGCCACGCGAGCGCGATGGCCGAGCTCGAGAAACGGTTCGACCAGTCGATGCTGCTCGAGCAGTTCGAGCGTGCGTGCCTGAATGCCGATCGCGCGCGAGTAAGGGTTCGGCTGGGGCGCCTTGTCGATCAGGCGCACGGGGATGTGGGCGCGCGCGAGACTCATCGCTGCGGCAAGTCCGGTGGGACCGGCCCCGACGATCAGCACCGGCGACGCGTCGTAGGCGGCAGCGTCCATGCGGAACTCCGGAGGCAACAATGCGTTCCATATGCAAACAGACCCTAGTGTACGCCGCCGCTCTTGCGCACACGGGTGCGCTGCATCAATCGCGCGTCGGCAAGACGGGGCACGCGGGGGTTCCATCCGTCGTTGCCCATGAACTCACGCTCCGCGCAAATCCGGGCCGCTTGCGCAAGTATGGGAAAATGCGCCCTCAGTCTGATTGATCCAAATGCCCTCCCCGTCATGCAACCTGTATTTGACCGCGCGTTCGCGGCGCATCGTGACGGCCGCCTCGACGACGCCGAACGCGGCTACCGCGCCACGCTCGACCACGACCCCAGCCACGTCGACGCGCTGCATCTGCTCGGCGTGCTGCGCCACCAGCAGGGCCAGCACGCAGAAGCCGCGGCGCTGGTGCGGCGCGCGGTCGATCTGCGCCCCGAAGACGCGGCGCTGCAGCTGAACCTCGGCAATGCGCTGAAGGCGCTCGGCCAGATCGACGCCGCGATCGAGCAGTTCCGCAACGCGCTGACGCTCGCGCCGACCTTCCCGATGGCGCACTACAACCTCGGCAACGCGTACGCGTCGCAAGGCCGTCACGAAGACGCCGCCGATGCGTTCGAACGTTCGCTGCGCCTGCAGCCGAACGACGCGTCGTCGCACAACAATCTCGGCAACGCGCTGCACGCGCTCGGCCGTCACGCGGACGCGATCGCGTCGTTCCGGCGCGCGCTCGAGCTGCGCCCCGGTCACGCGGGCGCGCTGAACAACATGGGCATGTCGCTGAACGCGCTCGATCGACCGAACGAGGCGGTGCCCTGCTTCGAGGCCGCGCTCGCCGCCGAGCCGCGCTTCGTCGCGGCGCACTTCAATCTCGCGAATACGTTCGATGCGACCGGCCGCCATGCGCGGGCAGTCGCGTCATTTGAAGCGGCGCTGCGTCTGCAGCCGAATCTGCCGCCCGCGATCTATGGCATGGGCAACGCGCTCGCGGCGCTCGGCCGTGCCGAACAGGCGCTGCCGTATCTGGAGCGCGCGGTCGGGCTCGATCCGCAATTCGCGCTCGCGTGGCTTGCGCTCGGCACCGCGCACCAGGCGCTCGGCGCGCACGCGGCCGCGGTGCGCGCGCTCGATCAGGCGTTGCGGCTGCGCCCGGATCTCGCGTCCGCGCATATGAACCGTGCGCTCGCGTGGCTCGCGATGCGCGACTTCGAGCGCGGGCTGCCCGAATACGAATGGCGCTTGCAAACCGTCGCGCAACCGGTGATCCAGACGTTGCCGCGCTGGCACGGCGAGTCGATCGAAAAATACACGCTGCTGATCCATGCCGAACAGGGTTTCGGCGACACGCTGCAGTTCGTGCGCTTCGTGCCGCTCGCAGCGCTTCGCGCCGCGCGCGTCGTGCTGGAAGTGCAGCCGCAGTTGGTGCCGCTCTTCGCGCCCGTCGCGCAGGCATGGCGCGTCTCGCTGATCGCGCAGGGCCAGCCGCGCCCCGCCGCCGATCTGCAAATTCCGCTCTTGAGCCTGCCGCTGGCGCTCGGCACGCGCTACGACACGATTGACGCGCGCACGCCCTATCTGAGCGTGCCGCCGGCCTATGGCCGCAAATGGCGCGGCTCGCTCGGCGGTCAGGCGAAGCGCAAGATCGGGCTCGCATGGTCGGGGCGCATCCAGCGCAACGAAACCCGCACGATGCCGCTCGCCGCGCTGGAGCCGCTGTTCGCACTGGATGGCATCGACTGGATCGTGTTGCAGCCCGATCTGTCCGAGGACGACCGCGCGGCGCTCGACGCGCATCCGCGCGCGGCCGCGATCCATCGCTTCGACCACCGTATCGATGATTTCGCGGATACCGCGGCGATCATCGAGCGGCTCGACGCGGTGGTGTCGATCGACACGTCGATCGCGCACCTCGCGGGCGCGCTGCGCAAGCCGCTGTGGCTGATGCTGCCGTTCGCCGCCGACTGGCGCTGGTTCGACGGCGACACGCGCAGCCCGTGGTATCCCGGCGCGACGCTCGTGCGTCAGCCGCGGCCGGGCGCGTGGGATGAAGTCGTCGAGGTGGTCGCTAACGAATTGCGGCACGGGTAGCCACAGACCACGCGCCGCAAACAAAAGACCCCGCTAGCGCGGGGTCTTTTGTTTTCAGAACACGAAGTGAACCGTCAGGCCGCCCGATACTGATTGCGTGACTCAGGCGTGCGATACAGGAACAGCGTCGCGAGCAGACCGCAGATTGCCGCCACGCCGAGGACCAGGCCCGGCGCCGCCTTGTTGCTGGTCACGTGGATCAGCAGCGTGGCGATGGCCGGCGTGAAGCCGCCGATCGTCGTCGCGAGACTGTACGCTAGCGAGAAGCCAGCGGTTCGCACTTCGACCGGCATCACTTCGGTCAGCGCGACGACCATCGCGCCGTTGTAGCAGCCGTACAGGAACGACAACCACAGCTGCACGGCGAGCAGACGCGCGAACGACGGTTCGGCGACGAGCCATTGCAGCGCCGGATACGCGGTGAGGATCGTCAGGATCGTGAACGCGAGCAGCACCGGACGGCGGCCGATGCGGTCCGACAACGCGCCGGACAACGGCAGCCAGATCAGATTCGAGATACCGACGCAGACGGTGACGACGAGCGCGTCGATCGCCGACAGCTTCAGCACTTCCCTGCCGAAGGTCGGCGTGTAAGCGGTGATCATGTAGAACGACACGGTCGTCATGACGACCATGCCCATGCCGCCCAGCACGATCGGGTAGTTCGCGAGCATCGACTTCAGGATCTCGCCCATGCTCGGACGATGCTTGCGCGCCGTGAACTCCTCGGTTTCCTGCAGCGAGCGGCGGATGATGAACAGGAACGGCACGATCAGACAGCCGATCAGGAACGGCACGCGCCAGCCCCACGCGAACATCTGCTCGGCGGGCAGAATCTTGTTGAGCATCACGCCGATCAGCGCGGCGAATACCACCGCGACCTGCTGGCTGCCCGACTGCCACGAGCAATAGAAGCCCTTGTTGCCCTTCGTCGCGATCTCCGACAGATACACCGACACGCCGCCGAGCTCAGCGCCGGCGGAGAAGCCTTGCAGCAGCCGGCCGAGCAGCACCAGCACGGGCGCCACGAGCCCGATGGTCGCGTAGCCCGGTATCGTCGCGACCGTCAGCGTGCCGAGCGCCATCAGGCTCAGTGTGAGGATCAGGCCTTTGCGACGGCCGTGATGGTCGATGTAGGCGCCGAGCACGATCGCGCCGAGCGGACGCATCAGGAAGCCCGCGCCGAACACGGACAGCGACAGCATCAGCGACGCGAAATCGCTGCCGCCAGGAAAGTAGGTCTTGGCGATCGCGGAAGCGTAGTAGCCATAGACCATGAAGTCGTACATTTCAAGAAAGTTGCCGCTGACAACGCGGAACACTGTCTTGACCTTGGATTCTTCGGTGGGGGAAGCGGCGTGGGTCGCTGTAGACATGACACTCTCGGATAGGCCCGCCGCCCTGTCGGACGGATCGACGCGGACGGTGACGAGCGGGCAGTTGAAACGATCCACTGCATTTGGCAAGCGGATGCCGCAGGCGGACGCACAGGTATAAGCAAAGTGCGCCCGCGGGCGCCGCATTCTGCTGCTCACGGCGCTCATTCGATATGAGGGTAAACGCTGAGCTCGATGTCGGGCCGATGCCACGTAATGTTACTGCTGATAGGGTCGACGCGAAACGCATACAGTTTGCTTACGCGCGACACCCGCGGGCGGCCGTAGACTGTCCGCGCGAGGCCATTCAGTCGATTACGCCGATGCGAACCACCCCTGCTCTTTCCCTGCGCCCCGCCACACTCGAGGACGCCACGCTGATTGCGTCGATCCACAGCGCCAGTTGGCAGGCGACCTATCGCGGTCTGTTGCCCGACGCGTTCCTCGACGGCGAAGTCACGCGCGAACGCGCCGCCTATTGGGAAGCACGTCTCGGCGCGCCGGGCGGCGAGCGCCGCATCGTGCTGATCGCCGAGCTGGCCGGCGAGCCGGCCGGCTTCGTGTGTGTCGAGCGCCAGCCCGAGTCCGCGTGGGGCGTGCTGCTCGACAACCTGCATGCGCTGCCCGGTTATCAGGGCATCGGCGTCGGCAAAACACTGATGCACGCAGCCGTAGACTGGACGCGCGCGCAAGGCGAGGCACAGCTGTATCTGTACGTGCTCGAGGGCAATACGGCGGCGATCGGCTTTTACGAGCGACACGGCTGGCAGTTGGTCGGCGCGGAGCCCGATCAGATGGGCGGCGTGGATATCACCGCGTTGCGCTACGTGTACCGGTTGAAGGCTTGAACGCCGTGGTTGAGCGTGCGTGAAGCGCGTGGCGTCGCGGGGATGGCGCGCGCCGGCGGTGTTCCTGTTTTCGGAGTCATCTGAACGGTGGACGATGTAGTTTTGAGGCATGATTTTCTGTTGCCGATGGCTTCATCGGCCCCCTACAAATTCCGTCACTGCCGCACCGGTGAGCCTGTCCGAAACACCGGAAGAAACCGATGACCAGCACGCCGCTCATCCTGATCGAAGGCGCATTTGCGCTTCCCCCTCTCCGTACGCTCGACCACCTGCCCGAACCGTTCGGCCACGACTGGGCGTTGCTGTCCGGCGCTCAGCGCTGGCGAACCGGGCTCGATTCGCTGTATGCCGCGCTGCTGCGCACCGTGTGCATCAGAGATCAGCAGTTGCTGTCGTATGGGCAGTGGGTGTCGATCGACGGCGTGCTGACCGGCGTGCTGACCGACATGAAGCGGCCGGCAGAGACGCCCGTCGCGGACGCCACGCAGCCTGCCGGGGAACCGTCGCATACCGCGACGGCGGCGCATCCCGCTATGCAACGGAAGGTGCCTCAGGGTCCAATGCGAATCCCGCTCAAGGCCCGCTCGCCGCGAATCGCGCAGCGGCGCACTGTGCGGCATCGGCGAACGGTCGCGGCGAGTGCCGGCGTAATCGGCTGCGTCGCGGTGCTGGCGTGGTGGATCGTCGATCAGCCTCCGGCGCCGCGGCATATGGCCTCCGACATGCTGAAATCGGCGCAAGCTCTGATGCCCCGTCGTGATGCGCCGGCGCCGGTAGAAAAGCGTCGTGCGCAGCATCTGGTTGCGAGTCCCGAGGCACCGGTGATTGCGGAGGCCGTCACACCGGCTCCTGTGCTTCCGCCATTACCTGTCGACGTGGCCGCCGCCGCACCCGCGCGCATCGTGGCTTTGCCTCAGGGCACCGCCACGCGACATGCGTCCACGCCGCGTGACGCGATTCGCTCGTCGCCTCCGCGTCGTGCGCTTCGCGTGCAAACGCATCCGCTTCCGGTAAATCGGCATGTCGCGAATGACCCATCGCATGAAGCGCGCGTTCGTACCCGGTTCGGCGAAGACGGATACGCTGATGTAACGACGTTCGCCATGATGTCTTTGCGCGACGTCGCGCCGCTGCCGCGCTCCACCGTGTCGAACAATCTGCCGGTAAATAGCACCGAGTGGATGAACCACATATCGCAGCGTCGCGTCACCGAAATCCCGGAACAATTCGCGCAATGAGCGCCGCCGTTACTTCGACGCAGGCAAACCCGCTTCCGTCTGCTGCTGCAAGCGCGTGACCGCGCTCTGAAGCTGACGCAATTGCGCCTGCGCGTTGTCGCGCTCCGCGCGCAGCGCGAGCGCCTCGTCGCGCGTCTGCCGCTGCCGGTCGTCGACCTTCGCCTGCTGCGTGCGGGCGACGTCGAGATCGGTCTGCAGCCGTTGCGCCTGCTGCTGCGATATCGCGATGCTGCCCTGCAGATACGCATTCTGCGCCTGCAACCGCGTGCGATGAATCTCGACGTCCGCGAGTTGCTGCGTCTGCTGCGCGAAACCGGCGTAGATCGCTTCCGCGCGCTCTGCCGAATCGCTCCTGATCACGCGCCAGAAATGCTTGTTCTGAAACAACGCGACGTAGTACGTCATCCGCAGCGGATCGAAGAACAGGCTCGCACCGTAGCTGCCGTTGTAGGTCGTGCGCAGTTCGCTGAGGGTCGCGTCGTGGATCAACTGGATCAAATCGGCGACGTCGCCGCGCGCGGCGGCGGGCGTATTCGCGGACACCTCGGGCTCAGCGACGGACTGGGGGCCAGCCTCTCGCGGCGCCACCTCCCCTGGAGCCGGCCGCGTGCCCGCCAGCGGCGCGCTCACGCTGTCCTGCTGTGCCACCGCAACACCCGTATGCCACAACGCATAGACACCGGCGAGCAACATAGCGCGCCGGATAACCAAGGAGTACTTCATATGCCTGCTCCACGCCGATCGAGAATGACGTTGGATTATCGCGCGGATTTATCGCGACGCGAAGCTCGTGGGCACTGTATGGACACGCTCGAAATCGAGATAGACGGTTGGCGCAGCGAACCACTCCATCCAAAATCACAGTCGCAAAATAAAGACGCCACCCAGCTCGCACTCCTGATTATTTCGAAAGAAGAAAACGCACTGCCACATAACGTGATAGTGCGTCAGATGGATGGAATGGCTCCGTCGGGCTGCGGAAAACAGCGAAAGCGCGGGACCGATGCGCAACCACGCCGCGGACTCAACCTCGACCGCGCACGCCGCGCCAACCCAAACCCGCCATGCTTAAAACCGCGTCTCCCGCGCGACCCGCAGGAACGTATCGAGCAACGGTGTGCAATCGAGCAGCTCCGGTCCGCCCGCGCGATGAAACTCCGGGTGCCACTGCACGCCCATCACGAACGGCGCGCGCCGGTAGCGCACGGCCTCGATGATGCCGTCCGACGCCGACACCGCCTCGATATTCAGATCGCGGCCCAGCGTCTTTACCGCCTGATGGTGGATCGAGTTGACGATCGCGTCGCGCCGTCCGGGGAACATGTTCAGCAGCGTCGAGCCATCCGGAAAATGCACGCCGTGCCGGTGCTGATCGTAGTTTTCGTTGACGTGGGCGTTCGCGGTGGGCACTTCGGTCGCGATGTCCTGATATAGCGTGCCGCCGAACGCGACATTGATCAGCTGACAGCCGCGGCACACGCCGAGCACCGGCTTGCCCGATTCGACGAACTCGTGCAGCAGCTCGAGCTCGTACATGTCGCGCACGCGGTCACCGGGCCATTCGTGGCTGGCCGCCGATTCCGCATACGTCTGCGGCGACACGTCGGCGCCGCCTTGCAGCAGCAGGCCATCGAGATGCTTCGCATAGTCGCGCAGACGGATGTTGCTCGGGTGCAGCATGCCCTGATGACCAACGGTCGGGATCATGAACACCAGCACGTCGCGCGACATCACCCAGTGCGCGACCGACTCCTCCAGATACTGCAGCGTCTTGCCGCGCAAGCCCTTCGCGCCCGGTTCCGGATGGAAGATGCGCGCCGACACGCCGATGCGCAGCGTGCGCTGCGTGATCCGCTGCCCCGCGCGATCGAACAGCTGCCGCGCGCGCGCCGCGATGATGCGGCCGAACACGCTCCACGCGGAGTCGCTCTGCTTCAGATAACGCGGTGGCGACGGCGGCAGCGCGTTGGGTGGCGGCGGGTTCGTGGCGCTGAAATCGGGTGCCGCGCCGAAACCGGGCGGCGGCGAGCCGGGCGCACGCGCCGCGGGTGCGGCGGCTGCCTCGGTGGCGATTTCGTCGTCGGTGGCGAGGTCCGCGGCCCTAATGCCGCCCGCGGGCGGCTCGCCGGCGGCCGCCGTCGGTTTGACGACTGGCTCGGGTTTCACCATGGTCGCGCCGCCGGCGTACGGACCAGCGCGCCGCGCTTCGCGCTCGTGCACCTTGGCTTCCTGCCGCGCGGTCGATTCGGCGGCGGCGCTGCGCGCCTCGGCCGCGTCGCGCAGCCGCGCCGTGCGCGGATCTTCGGGCGTGACCGACGATGCGCTGAGCGGATCGTCGGTCGACGACCTCGCGGTCGCCTCCTCGGCCGCCGGGCTCGTGTCTTTGGCGGCCGACTGGATGGCATCTTCATGCGACGGAGGAAGCGAGGCGGCCGGTTCGGCCGGCGCGCTGCTCGGCGCGGAGGAGGCCGGCTGCGGACTGCCGGTCGTGCCGGCGTTTTCGGGTTTGTTTTCGCTCATGACTGTCGGACGGGCGCCTTACACGGGAACGAATGAATATGCCCTGATTATCCGTCAGTGCTGCAGGCCCCGCAAACCCGCACACAATTGCTCACATTGTTGCGAAGCGTTACACCGACCCCGATGGGTCAAGGATCCGGCCGCTCTTCGAAGGTTTCCCGCAACGCGATCTGCATCGACGCATGAATCTTCACGCACCAGCGCCACACGAGCGCGAGCAGCAGCGCGGCGCACACGAGCACCGCGACGAGCAGGCCAGTCGGCGGCAGGATGCTGCCCGACAGCGCCGCCACCAGCAGAAACACGCCGATCATCGACACGATCGGCACGAGATCGGCGATCGCGTGACGCAGCGCGCTCGTGAAGCGTCCCGCGGTGGTCGCCTGCACGCTGACTTCGGCGAGCAGCAGCGCGAGCGACTTGGTCTTGCGATACACGGCCACGAGAAACGGCAGCGAAACGACGAGCGCGACGCTCCACTGCACGACGCGTTGCAGCGGCTCGTCGTCGAGCCAGTGCGCGAGCAGCCGGCCGCTGTGCGGCGCGCTATACGACACGGCCAGGAAAATGGCCGCGACGAGCGCGAGATTCACCGCGATCTGCAATACGATCCGCCGCGTCATGCTGATGAGCGTCGGCTCGCCGCGCGCCGTGATCAAACTGCGCAGCCATTGCCCGTACATGCCGAACACGTTGGACAACGTGGCGGGCATCGCCTGCCCGATGCGGCGCGTGAGCGGATCGGCGACGCGGATCAGATATGGCGTCGTCAGCGTCGTCAATGCCGACACGGCGACCGCGATCGGATACAGAAACCCGCTCGTCACCTTCAACGTCAGACCGAGCGTCGCGATGATGAACGAGAACTCGCCGATCTGCGACACGGTCATGCCGACGCGCATCGAGGTGCGCGCGTCCTGCCCCGACAGAAACGTGCCGAGCCCGCACGACACGATCTTGCCGACGATCACCGCGAGCGTGATCACGGCGATCGGCCACCCGTAGTCGAGCATCACGGCCGGGTTCAGCATCAGTCCGATCGTCACGAAGAAGATCGCGGAAAACGCGTCGCGCAGCGGCGCGATCAGATGCTCTATCCGACGCAGATGACGCGACTCGGCCATGATCGCGCCGATCAGGAACGCGCCGAGCGCGATGCTGTAATCGAGCTTGAGGACCAGCAGACAGAAGCCGAAGCAGAAGCCGAGCACGGACACGAGCATCATCTCGTCGCTGCCCGTGCGCGCGACGTAGTTCAGCGCGCGCGGCACGAGCAGCACGCCGACCAGCAGCGACACCGTCATGAACAGCAGCAGCTTGCCGAGCGTGACGGCCGCGAGCCCGGCCGACAGCTGCCCGGTCTGCGCGATGCCGGTCAGCAGCACGAGCATCGCGATACCGAGAATGTCCTCGACGATCAGAATGCCGAACACGAGCTGCGCGAAGCTTTCGCGTTTGAGTCCGAGATCGGACAGCGCCTTCACGATGATCGTCGTCGACGAGATCGCGAGGATCGCGCCGAGGAACAGCGAGTCCATCGGAGTCCAGCCGAACGCGCTGCCGATCTCGTAGCCGATCCACAGCATCAGCACGATTTCGGACAGCGCGGCGACGATCGCCGTCGCGCCGACCTCGAACAGCTTGCGCAGGCTGAATTCGAGGCCCAGCGAAAACATCAGGAACACGACGCCCAGCTCGCCGAGCGTCTGGATCGTCTGTTCGTCGTGGATCAATTGGAACGGCGGCGTGTACGGTCCGATGATCACGCCGGCCGCGATATAGCCGAGCACCACCGGCTGCTTCAGGCGATGGAACAGCACGGTGACGACGCCGGCCAGCGCCATCACGACGGCCAGATCCTGGATGAAGCCGATGCCATGGTGCATGAGCGCTTTCCTTACAAACAGTAATCCCGGAAAGCGCAGTGTAGCAAACGAACCGACCAGCTTTCTGGCGAATTCGCGTGCCACGCCGCTCCGCCAGTAGCAGGCCGCTCGGCCGCAAAACCTTGCTCTACAATGCGGACGGACCTTTCCCTTTGGCTCCGCACTGCTTCGCTCATGCGCCCGCGCTGCGCTCAACCGGATTTCTACCGACATCATGGCCACTGAATTCGCCCCCTTCCCGCCGCTTGCCCAGCTTGCCGCCGATCTCGCCGCCGGCCGCACGACGAGCCGCGCGCTCGTCGAAACCGCGCTGGACCGGATCGCCGATCCGGCCGGCCAGGGCGCCGCCGTCTTCATGCACGTCGACACCGACGCCGCGCGCGCCGCCGCCGACGCGCACGACCGCCTGCGCGCGGCCGGCACCGTGCTGTCGCCGCTCGCCGGGATTCCGGTGTCGGTCAAGGATCTGTTCGACATCGAAGGCCAGCCGACCCGCGCGGGCTCCGTCGTGCTCGCCGACGCGCCCGCCGCGAAGGCCGACGCGGTCGCGGTCGCGCGTCTGAAGCGGGCCGGCGCCGTGATCGTCGGGCGGACCAACATGAGCGAGTTCGCGTTTTCCGGACTCGGCCTGAATCCGCACTACGGCCATCCGCTGTCGCCGTACCGGCGCGGCGTGAAGGGCGACGAGCGGATTTCGGGCGGCTCGTCGTCGGGCGCGGGCGCATCGGTCGCCGACGGCATGGCCGCGGTCGCGCTCGGCACCGACACCGGCGGCTCGATCCGCATCCCGGCCGCCTTGTGCGGGCTGACCGGCTTCAAGCCGACCGCCGCGCGCATCCCGAAGCAGGGCGGCGTGCCGCTGTCGTCGACGCTCGATTCGTTCGGGCCGATCGGCGTGTCGGTCGCATGCTGCGCGCTGGTCGACCGGATGCTCGCCGGGCTCGAGCCGCGCATCCCGGCCGCGCGGCCGCTCGAAGGTGTGCGCCTCGGCGTGCTGACCAATTTCGTGACCGACGGCGTCGAGCCCGAAGTCGCGCGCGCGATCGATACCGCGCTCAAGCATCTGGAGGCGGCCGGCGCGATCGTCAGCGAGGTGCGCTTCGCGCCGCTCGACCGGCTGCCGGAGATCAACCGCTTCGGCTTTTCGTCGATTGAGGCGTATGCGTGGCATCGTCCGCTGCTCGACAAGCATCGCGAGCAGTACGATCCGCGCGTGCTCGTGCGCATCATGAAGGGGCAGCCGGCCAGCGCGGTCGATTATCTGGACCTCGTCGCCGAGCGCAACGCGATGCTCGACGAAGCCGCGCGCACGCTGTGGCAGCGTTTCGACGCGGTCGTCGCGCCGACCGTGCCGGTCGTGCCGCCGCGCCTCGCCGACCTGCTCAACGACGACGACGCGTTCGGCCGCACCAATGCGCTGATCCTGCGCAATCCGAGCGCGTTCAACTTCCTCGATAGCTGCGCGCTGTCGCTGCCGTGCCATCTGCGCGGCGACGCGCCGGTCGGCCTGATGCTGGCGGGCGCACCGCACGCCGACGACGCGCTGCTCGCGATCGGCCGCGCGGCCGAGGCAGTGCTGAAAGCGATCCGGTAAAGCGCGCCGGGGTTGGCAGCCCGGCGCGGTCGCCGCGGCGCCAACGTTCAGGCAATAAGTGGCGCGGCCGGGGTTCGCGCTAGAATCGCGGGCACCCGCCCTTTCGTCTCCAGACCAATCGATGATCCATGACTAACGACTCCGCAATGCTGCGCCGCGAGCGCACCCTGCTGGTTCTGCTCGGCCTGATCTGCCTCGCCCTCGTGGGCGGTGCGTTGTATCTGCAGTTCGGCCTGCGCGAAGACCCGTGCCCGCTGTGCATCATCCAGCGCTATTTCTTCCTGCTGATCGCGATCTTCGCGTTCCTCGGCGCGCGCTTCAGGCACTGGCGCGGCGTGCGCCTGCTCGAAGTGATGGCGGCGCTGTCGGCGCTCGCCGGCATCGCGACCGCGGCGCGCCATGTGTACATCCAGGCGAATCCTGGCTTCAGCTGCGGCTTCGACGCACTGCAGCCGGTGGTCGACAGCCTGCCCCCCGCGCACTGGCTGCCGAGCGTGTTCAAGGTCGCGGGCCTGTGCGAAACCGCCTATCCGCCGATTCTCGGGCTGACGCTGCCGATGTGGTCGGGCGTCGCGTTTATCGTCGCGTTCGTCGCGCTGGTGCTGAGCCTGGTGCGCAATCGCCATCGGGTGTCCTGACGGCGGGCACCTTGGCCGAGCGAGCTTCGAACGCCGCCTGAAGCGCCGAACTCGCCGCCAGGACGCTTACCGATTCGCATCGCCAATGACGCCGGACTTCGTGTTGTCCATGCCGGGCACCGAAGTCCGGCGTTTTTTCTACGCGACGTTCCGCGATCGCGCGCCGTTCCTGTCGGTCCCCGCTCCGCGCACGCAACTTCTCGCCTCGGCGCGAATCGTACCGGGATCATGACCGCCGCCGCATGAGCGTCATGCGACACGGGAAATATTTTCGGGCCGGGGTAGTGCTATCTTCGGGTATGGATGGCGATCTACGTGCGCGAGGCCGGCTTTTTGCGACCCCATGCGTAACGCGCGCCCGGTCCGCACTGTCTTCCGATTCGCCATGACAACGCAAACCATCCGCTTCTACCACCAGGGGTCCGTCCGCGAGGTCGCGGGCGTGCCGGCGACGCGCACCGTGCTGCAGCACCTGCGCGAGGACTTGCGCTGCACCGGGACCAAGGAAGGCTGCGCGGAAGGCGACTGCGGCGCATGCACGGTCGTGATCGGCGAACTCGATGCGCGCGGCGACCTCACGTTGAAGGCGGTCAACGCCTGCATCCAGTTCCTGCCGACACTCGACGGCCGCGCCCTCTTCACCGTCGAAGACCTGCGCGCCGCGAACGGCGCGCTGCATCCGGTGCAGCAGGCGCTGGTCGACTGTCACGGTTCGCAATGCGGCTTCTGCACACCCGGCTTCGTCATGTCGATGTGGGCGCTCTACGAGAACCAGCCCGTCAGCGCCGGCCTGCCGACCCGCCACGAAATCGACGCCGCGCTGTCCGGCAATCTGTGCCGCTGCACGGGCTACCGGCCGATCATCGACGCCGCGCAGAAGATGTTCGACTACGCGCAGCATCCGCGCGTCGCGCTCGACCGCGACGCGATCGCGGCCACGCTGCGTACGCTGCAACGCAAAGACACGTTCGAATACAGCGCGCCAGGCACCCGCGGCGCCGCCTTCGGCTCGCCCACCTTCCACGCCCCGCTCACGCTCGACGCGTTCGCGACGCTGCGCGCGCAGCACCCGGACGCGCGCATCGTCGCGGGCAGCACCGACGTCGGCTTGTGGGTCACCAAGCAGTTCCGCGATCTCGGCGATCTGCTGTACACCGGCAACGTCGCGGAACTGAAGACGATCGCGCGCGACGCGCAAACGCTGACCATCGGTGCCGCGGTCACGCTCGAGGCCGCGTACGCGGCGCTCACCGCCGACTACCCCGAGCTCGCCGAACTATGGACGCGCTTCGCATCGCTGCCGATCCGCAATGCGGGCACGCTCGGCGGCAACGTCGCGAACGGCTCGCCGATCGGCGATTCGATGCCGGCACTGCTCGCGCTCGGCGCCGATGTCGAGTTGCGCCGCGATCGCACGACCCGCACCGTGCCGCTCGACGCGTTCTACCTCGGCTATCAGAAGACCGCGCTCGCGGAAGGCGAATTCGTCAGCGCGCTGCGCGTGCCTCGCCCGGCCGGCGCGCTGCGGTTTCGCACCTACAAGGTGGCGAAGCGTTACGACCAGGACATCTCGGCGGTGTGCGCAGCGTTTGCGCTGCACGTCGCGGAAGATGGCACGATCCGCGCGGCGCGGGTCGCGTTCGGCGGCATGGCGGCGACGCCGAAGCGGGCCGCGCATGCCGAAGCCGCGCTCAACGGCGCGGCGTGGAACGAACCGACGGCCCGTCGCGCGATGGACGCGCTCGCCGCCGACTACCAGCCGCTCACCGACATGCGCGCGTCGAGTGCGTATCGGCTGAGGGTCGCGCGCAATCTGCTGTGGCGCTTCTACCTCGAAACGCGCGACGACGCGCCGCTCGCGCTCTGCGACGTGAACGCGTTCGCGTTCGAGGCCAACGCAATCGTCGTGAAGGAGTCGCCGTGATGAACCGGACCGATGCCTTTATCGAACCCGCGGGCGCGCGTGCCGATCAACGCGAGGACGCGTCGATCGGCGTACCGCTGCCGCACGAATCCGCCGCGCTGCACGTGAGCGGCGAAGCGACCTACACGGACGACATCGCCGAGCTGCACGGCACGCTGCACGCGGCGCTCGGCCTGTCGCGCCATGCGCATGCGCGCATCGTGTCGATGGATCTCGACGCGGTGAGAAACGCGCCCGGCGTGATCGCGGTGCTGAGCGCCGACGATATCCCCGGCGAAAACAATTGCGGCCCGGTGCTGCACGACGATCCGATCCTCGCCGACGGCGAAGTGCTCTATCTGGGCCAGCCGGTCTTCGCGGTGATCGCCGAGAGCCACGAACTCGCACGTCGCGCCGCCGCGCTCGCGAAAAGCGACGACGTGATCCGCTACGAGCCGCTCGACGCGATCCTCACCGTCGCCGATGCGAAAGCCGCGAAGCAGTTCGTGCTGCCGCCACTGCATCTGCGGCGCGGCGACCCCGACGCGAAGATCGCCGCCGCGCCGCATCGACTTGCCGGCAGGTTCGAGGTCGGCGGCCAGGAGCAGTTCTATCTCGAAGGCCAGATCGCCTATGCGGTGCCGAAGGAAATGGACGGCATGCTCGTCTACAGCTCGACGCAGCATCCGAGCGAAATGCAGCAGGTCGTCGCGCACATGCTCGACTGGCCCGCGCATAACGTCGTCTGCGAATGCCGGCGCATGGGCGGCGGCTTCGGCGGCAAGGAATCGCAATCGGCGCTGTTCGCGTGCGTGGCCGCGCTTGCGGCGCAACGCCTGCGTCGCCCGGTCAAGCTGCGCGCCGATCGCGACGACGACTTTCTGATCACCGGCAAGCGCCACGATGCGGTCTACGAGTACGAAGCGGGCTTCGACGAGCAAGGCCGCCTGCTTGGCGTGCGCGTCGAAATCGCATTGCGCGCCGGCTATTCCGCGGATCTGTCCGGCGCGGTCGCGACGCGCGCGGTGTGCCACTTCGACAACGCGTACTACCTTTCCGACGTCGATATCGTCGCGCTGTGCTGCAAGACCAATACGCAGTCGAACACCGCGTTTCGCGGCTTCGGCGGACCGCAAGGCGCGCTCGTGATGGAGGTGCTGCTCGACGGCATCGCGCGCGAGCTGCGGCTCGATCCGCTCGACGTGCGGCTCGCGAATTACTACGGCGTCGGCGAACGGGATACGACGCCGTACGGACAACGCGTCGAAGACAACATCATCGCGCCGCTGACCGACGCGCTGCTAGATTCGAGTGACTACCGCGCGCGTCGCGCGGCACTCGCCGAATTCAATGCGAAGAGTCCCGTGCTCAAACGCGGCCTCGCGTTTTCGCCGGTCAAGTTCGGCATCTCGTTCAACGTGCCGTTCCTGAATCAGGCCGGCGCGCTGGTGCACGTGTACAAGGACGGCTCCGTGCTCGTCAATCACGGCGGCACCGAGATGGGCCAGGGGCTCAACACGAAAGTCGCGCAGGTGGTCGCGAATCAGTTCGGCTTGCCGTTATCGCGCGTCCGGGTGACCGCGACCGATACCTCGAAGATCGCCAACACGTCGGCCACCGCGGCCTCGACCGGCAGCGACCTGAACGGCATGGCCGCCGAAGCCGCCGCGCGGACGATCCGCGCGCGGCTCGCCGAACTCGCGGTGCGCCAGCTCGGTGGCGACGCCAACGACGTGCAATTCGCGCGCGGCAGCGTGTCGGTGAACGGCGGCGCGCTGCCGTTCGAACAGCTCGTCAACGCCGCGTATCTCGCGCGCGTGCAGTTGTGGTCGGACGGCTTCTACGCGACGCCGAAAGTGCATTGGGATGCGAAGTCGCTGACCGGTCATCCGTTCTATTACTTCGCGTATGGTGCGGCGGTGTCGGAGGTCGTCGTCGATACGCTGACCGGCGAGTGGAAGCTCCTGCGCGCGGACGTGCTGCACGACGCGGGCCAGTCGATCAATCCGGCGATCGATCTCGGCCAGATCGAAGGCGGCTTCATTCAGGGCATGGGCTGGCTCACCACTGAAGAGCTATGGTGGAGCCGCGACGGCCGCCTGATGACGCACGCGCCGTCGACGTACAAGATTCCCGCGGTCAGCGACACGCCCGCCGCGTTCCACGTTCGGCTCTACGACAACAGCAACGCCGAGCCGACCGTGTTCCGCTCGAAGGCGGTCGGCGAGCCGCCGTTGCTGCTGCCGTTTTCGGTGTTTCTCGCGATTCGCGACGCGATCGCGGCCGCAGTGCCGTGCGCGCGACATGCTCCGCCGTTGCGCGCGCCGGCGACGCCCGAGGCGATACTCGATGCGCTGGACACGTTGAGTGCGATGAACGCGTCGCAGACCGCAGATCCGACCGAAGCCGCCGCGCACCCCGATAGCACCGACACAAACACGCAACCCGCCGCGGAAACGCCCCACGCGGCCCCCCACGGAGAATCGCCGGATGCAAGCCTGGCTCACTGACCTGCAACATCTTGTCGCGCATGGCGACGCCGCCGTGCTGGTGACGGTCGCGCGCGTCGAAGGTTCGGCGCCGCGCGAAGCCGGCACGAAGATGATCGTCACGCGCGAGGCGGCCAGGCATACGATTGGCGGCGGCCACCTCGAATGGAAGGCGATCGAGACCGCGCGCCAGGTGCTGCGCGACGGCATGCGCGCGCCGCACATGCGCCGGCTCGAACGCTTCGCGCTGGGGCCGAGCCTCGGCCAGTGCTGCGGCGGCGCCGTGATCCTCGCTTTCGAGCGGCTCGACGTCGGCGATCTCGGCTGGCTCACGTCGCTCGCCAAGCGCCTCGCGGCGGGGCAATCGACGGTGCGTAGCGTATCATTCGGCCCCGCGCCGGATGCGGTGATGCTGTCCGAGCCCGAGCCCGGCATCGACGGCGCCGACTGTCTGCTGTGGGACGGCGCCGGTTTCGACGACAGCAGCGCGCTCCTGACCGAAACCATCGCGCCGGGCGAATTCGCCGTCGTGCTGTTCGGCGCCGGTCACGTCGGCGCGGCGCTCGTGCGCGTGCTGGCGACACTGCCTTGCACGGTGCGCTGGGTCGACGAGCGCGACGCGCAGTTTCCGTCGCTCGATGCGCTGCACGCGCCGAACGTGACGATCGACGCGAACGACGCACCCGACGAGGCGATCGATCAGGCCGCGCCGAACACGTACTTCGTCGTGATGACGCACAACCACGCGCGCGATCTCGAACTGGCCGAGCGCATCCTGCGGCGCGGCGACTTCGCGTTCTTCGGCATGATCGGCTCGCATACCAAGCGCAAGCAGTTCGAGCATCGGCTCGCGGCTCGCGGCATCGATCCGGCGCGGATCACGCGGATGAAGTGTCCGCTCGGTGTCGACGGCATCGTCGACAAGTCGCCCGAGGTCATCGCGATCTCGGCGGCCGCGCAGGTGTTGCAGGCCGTCGAAGCGAACGCGGGTGCGCGCCACCCGACGCAGGCGGTTTGATACGCGGCCGGAGCCGCTCGTTACCCAACACACAATTCCAAACCACGATGAACCCGACAACCGCTACCCCTGTTTCCCCCCTTACGCTCGCCGACAAAACCGCGCGCGCACCGAAGGCCGAGCTGCATATCCACATCGAAGGCTCGCTCGAACCCGAGCTGATTTTCGCGCTCGCGCAACGCAACGGTGTGAAGCTCGCCTACGACTCGGTGGAAGCCTTGCGCGCCGCCTATGCGTTCACCGACCTGCAATCGTTCCTCGACATCTACTACGCGGGCGCGAGCGTGCTGCTGCACGAGCAGGACTTCTACGACATGACGATGGCCTACGTCGAGCGCTGTCTCGCCGACAACGTCGTGCATAGCGAAATCTTCTTCGACCCGCAGACGCATACCGAGCGCGGCGTGCGGATCGCGACCGTCGTGGCCGGCATCGAACGCGCGCTCGCCGACGCGGAGAAGCGCGGCATGTCGAGCAAGCTGATCCTGTGTTTCCTGCGCCATCTGTCCGAGGACGATGCGCTCGCCACCTTCGACGAAGCGCTGCCGCTGTTCGAGCAGTACGAGCATCGGCTGATCGGCGTGGGGCTCGATTCGTCGGAACGCGGCCATCCGCCGTCGAAGTTCGAGCGCGTGTTCGCGAAGGCGCGCGCGCTCGGTCTGAAGCTCGTCGCGCATGCGGGCGAGGAAGGCCCGCCGTCCTACATCTACGAAGCGCTCGACGTGCTGAAGGTCGACCGCGTCGATCACGGCGTGCGCAGCATCGAGGACCCGGCGCTCGTCACGCGTCTCGCCGATACGCGCGTCGCGCTAACCGTGTGCCCGCTGTCGAACCTGAAGCTGTGCGTGTTCGACGACCTGACCAGGCACACGCTGAAAGACCTGCTCGATCGCGGCGTCGCGGTGACCGTCAATTCCGACGATCCGGCCTATTTCGGCGGCTACGTGAACGCGAACTATCTGGCGACGATCGACGCGCTGAAGCTCGACGACGCCGAGGTCTACACGATCATCCGCAACGGCTTCGAGGCGTCGTTCGTGACGCCCGGGGAACGCGCCATGCTGATCGGTAAGCTCGACGCGTATTGGCGGCACTGAGTGGCGGCACTGAGCCGCGCGCCGACGGATTTCAACTGACGGGCCTCGACCGACGTCGGCGGCCGGCGGCTTCGCTTCGTTCGGGCAAACGGCAACGACCCGAACCGGGAAGCCGCTGCCGCTGCCTGCGCCGCCCAGCTTTCAACATTCGGAGACAGCTTTTCCATGACTGAATCGGCTCATACCGCGCAAGCGGCGGCGCAAGCGGCATTCCGCGCCCCTCTGCTGACCTTCAACGGCGATCCGGCGCACGCGCCGAACGCCGTGGTGTTTCACGAGGACGGTCTCCTGATCGTGGAAGACGGCCGCGTCGTCGCGGCGGACGCGTATGCGGCGCTCGCGTCGCGGCTCGCGCCCGGCACGCAGGTCGTGGAGCGGCGCGACAAGCTGATCGTGCCGGGCTTCATCGATACCCACATCCACTATCCGCAGACCGACATGATCGCGTCGCCGGCGCCGGGTCTGCTGCCGTGGCTCGACACGTACACGTTCCCAACCGAGCGCCGCTTCGCCGACATCGCGCACGCCCGCGACACGGCGAGCTTTTTCCTCGACGAACTGCTCGCCTGCGGCACGACGACCGCGCTCGTGTACTGCACGGTGCACAAGGAATCCGCCGACGCCCTCTTCGCCGAGAGCGAAGCGCGCAATCTGCGCATGGTCGCGGGCAAGGTGCTGATGGACCGCCACTGCCCCGCGTTCCTGCGCGACACCGCGCAATCGGGCTACGACGACAGCGCCGAGCTGATCGGCCGCTGGCACGATCGCGGCCGCCAGATGTACGCGCTGACGCCGCGCTTCGCGCCGACCTCGACCGAGGCGCAGCTCGAAGCATGCGGCGCGCTCGCGCGGCTGCATCCGGACGTGTTCGTTCAGAGCCACGTCGCCGAGAACACCGACGAGGTGAAATGGGTCGCCGAGCTGTTCCCCGGCCACCGCAGCTATCTCGACATCTACGATCACTATGGGCTCTTGCGCCGTCGCGCGGTGTACGGCCATTGCATCTACCTCGACGACGAGGACCGCAAGCGCATGGCGCAAACCGGCGCGCTCGCGTCGCACTGTCCAACCTCGAACCTGTTCCTCGGCAGCGGCCTGTTCGACTTCGACAAGGCCGACTCGGCCGGCATGCCGATCGCGCTCGCGACCGACGTCGGCGGCGGCACGTCGTTCTCGATGCTGCAGACGATGAACGAAGCGCACAAGGTTGCGCGCCTCGGCGGCCATCATCTGACGGCGACGCGCATGTTCTATCTCGCGACCGCCGGCGCGGCCGAAGCGCTCGATCTCGGCGACAAGATCGGCACGCTGAGGGACGGCTCGGAAGCGGACTTCGTCGTGCTCGATCCGCAGGCGACGCCGCTGCTCGCGCGCCGCACCGCGCGGCGCGAATCGCTCGAGGAGCTGCTGTTCGCATTCGCGCTGCTCGGTGACGATCGCGCCGTGTATGAAACGTATGCGGCCGGCAAGTGCGTGCATCGCCGCGACGACGCGCGCCAGCGCGTGCCGGGGCGCGCGAAGATCGCGGCTTGACACCAGCTTCGGTTGAGACGCCCCAGTTGCAGAAGAAACGCTAGTGCGCGTCTTGGTCCGCGAGTGCTCACAAATTGGCTATTCAGTGTCAATTTCGAGCGTCTCAAATTCGACGGCAATCTCAGCGCCAACTGTTGAGAAAACGTATGCGATATGGTCGGCACGGCGCTTTCCAAAATGCGCGGATTTCTTGAGTACCTCGATTGCCGCGGCGTATGCCTCATCACCGGGTTTCAACACCTCAATCGAATTGACGATGTTCAACAATCCACCATCAATGACGCTTGCTCGCGTCACTCCAAGAAAGGTAACGGTCGCGCGCCGGCTCTCATCGTACAACCCAAGTGTTAGTACGTTTGGTGTATTGGCGCCACCTTCCTTGCTGGTCGCAATCGCATCCAGGTACCAGTCATGAAAACCACCGAACTGTTCCAGTGCATCTGTGATGGTCATGGTGGCTTGTCCTATGGAAGTATGAAGACCGGCCAGCCGTGATCGCGGCCCTGGTCGTCCCAGTTGTGGGAGTGCGGATTTGGCTGGCCATGATGGTTGTCGAAGTCAATATCAACGGTCGGGGTGCCTTGTGAACCGTACATCCGCCATTGCTTCTTTTTCCCCGGCGCGTTCTCAACCCACGTGTTGGGCATACCCTCAAACGGGATTCCAGCCAGTTCCGTCGAATCCCCCGACAAGTCGTTAGCGTAGTATGCAAACGGCTGGGCATCGCCGAGCAGCGTTGAGGCGCCCGCATCGTGGGCCAGATCGCCGTCGCTGCTGCTGGCTGCCGTGGCTGCGCGTGCAGCGATCAGCCCGGTTTGCGGGGTGGCCGGATCAGCCCGGCCGGACAGCATGGGTTCCCCGCTCGGGAGACCGACGGCCCTCGCCGCGAGACTGCTCAACGGCGTGCTGTGGGGGGATGGAAACAGGTCAGCCCGAGGGCCTTTAATGGCAAGACGAGCACCTCTGCGCAGATCGTCGAGAAGCGCATTAATGATCCACCAGCCATCGGTGTTGCGGTTCCAGTTTCGCACACCATCAAACGCCAGCAACTGACGATCAATGAGACGCCTGACCAGCGTTAGGTCCTCCTCCCACTTTCTCTGATTCAATCTGACAATACTGAGAAATTCCTGGGTCTCCGCCTTGGCCTTCTGAAGGTCTGCGGCCCTTCCGAGGCACGCCTTGTAGTGCCACTCATCGCAGATGACATAACAGGCACCAAGGGGCCTTTGACAGCGCAGCTCCACGGAGTGCATTTCAAATACGGACAAGGACATAGGCGTGTCGACGATCTATTTGAAGTTGCTGCCCGGATTGGCAGCATCCAGATAGATACCGTGCTCGGGGTTGTCCGTATATGGGCGACAGCCCAAAACCTCAACTGCCCTCGATCAGCTGGGACACGCCCAAAGCGCCGGCCCACCTCAGCTCGCCTTGCACACCTCGTGCAACGCGTTGAGGCGCCGCACCGGATCTGCGACGTACGGATTCGACTCGTCCCACGCGTAACCGGCGAGCACCGCGCAGATCATGCGGCGGATCGGCGTCACCTGTTCCGGGTAGTAGATGATGTCCTGCAGCTCGCCCGTGTACCAGCGCTCGACGAATGCGCGGAACGTATCGATGCCCTTGCGCAACGGCACGTCGTAATCGGCTGACCAGTCGACCGGCGCGCCGTCGAGCTGCCGGTTCAGCGCGCGCGCCGCCAGATGCGCGGAGCGCAGCGCGATCGTCACGCCCGAGGAAAACACCGGATCGAGAAACTCGCCCGCATTGCCGAGCAGCGCATAGCCCGGCCCGTGCAGACTCGCGACATTCGCCGCGTAGCCGCCGATCTGCCGCACCGGCATCAGGAACGGCGCCTGCCCGATCAGCCGGTTCAGCGTCGGCTCCTGCCGGATCAGCGCGCGCAGCGTCGCCTCGCGCTGCGTTTCGGGCACCTCGAGAAAACTCGCCTCGGCGACACATCCCACCGAACAACGGCCGCCCGCGAGCGGAATCATCCAGAACCACACGTCGCGACGCTCGGGATGCGTCGCGATGCAGATCTTGTTGCGATCGATGGCGTCGAGCGCGAGCCCGTCGCGCACGTGCGTGAACAATGCGGCGCGCGTCGGCATGCGCGTCGGCGCCTCCAGCTTCAGCAGGCGCGGCAGCACGCGCCCGAAGCCGCTCGCATCGAGCACGAAACGCGCTTCGACCCGATACGCGCCGGCACTTTCATCGACGACGTCGAGCACCGGTGCCGCGCCCGTGCGCACCGCGCTCACGGTGTGGCCGAACCGCACGTCGGCACCCTGCGCGGCCGCGCAGCGAATCAGCACGTCGTCGAACAGCGCGCGCTCGACCTGGTACGTGGTGCCCCAGCCCGGCGAATGCTTGTCGCGAAAGTCGAACGACGAGCTCTGGTCGCGATATACGAAGTGCGCGCCGTTCTTGTACTGGAAGCCCGCCTCGACGACGGCCTGCAGCATGCCGGCCTCTTCGAGGTACGCCATGCTTTGCGGCAACAGGCTCTCGCCGATCGAGAAGCGCGGAAAGTGCTGACGCTCCAGCACCAGCACCGAGCGACCCGCCTTACGCAGCAGCGCGGCGGCCACCGCGCCGGCGGGACCCGCGCCGATGATCGCGACGTCGACCACGGTCCGCTTTGAAGAATCGCTGTTCAAATCACTCCTCCAACGGTTTGCGTGCGTTGCCGCGCCGTATGCGAGCCTCGCCACGCTTCGAACATCAGGCTCGCGCAGCTCCCGCCGAACCCGAAAGAAACCGACATCGCCGTGTCGATGCGCGAGTCGCGCGGCAAGCGCACGAGCGGCATGTCCCGCACTTGCGGCTCCGGCGTATCGACCAGCGCGGTCGCCGCGATAAAGCCGTCGCGCATCATCAACAGCGAATAGATCGCTTCGTGCGCGCCGCACGCGCCGAGCGAATGCCCGGTCATGCCCTTGGTCGACGAAAACGCGGGCAACCCTTGCGCCGATGCACCGAACACCTCGCGCAACGCGTGCAGCTCTTCGAGATCGCCGAGCGGTGTGGACGGCGCATGCGTGTTCACGTAGTCGGGACGCCGGCCCGCCTGCTCGAGCGCGCCGCGCATCGCGCGCGCGATGCCGGCCGCACGCGGCGCGACCATGCCCGCGCGATCGGTGCAATCGCCGAAGCCGCTCAGCTCCGCGTAGATGCGCGCGCCGCGCGCGAGCGCATGATCGAGCGCTTCGAGCACGAGCACGCCGCCGCCCGATGCGATCACGAAACCGTCGCGCTGCGTGTCGTATGGTCGCGACGCGCTCCGGGGCGTGTCGTTGAAGCGGCGCGACAGCGCGCCCATCGCGTCGAACATCAGCGTCGTGTTGTCGTGCAGCGCTTCGCTGCCGCCCGCGAGCACGATCTGCTGGCGGCCGGTCTGGATCAGCTGCATCGCCTGCCCGATCGCGAGCGCCGACGTCGTGCATGCCGATGACGGCGAATAGCTGACGCCTTCGAGCCCGAACATCTGCGCGACGTTCGCCGACGCGGTGCTGCTCATCACATGCGGCACCGTGAACGGCGGCACCTTGTCGACGCCGCGCGAGTGCGCGATCGCGAGCGCCGCGTCGTAGCTCGCCATCGTGCCGACGCCCGAGCCGATCACGACACCCGCGCCCGGCGACTGCAATGAAACGAGGTCGAGCCTTGCATCGTCGATCGCGCGTCGCGCCGCGTGGCACGCAAAGCGCGCGGTGTCGCCCATGAAGCGTTCGAGCTTGCGCTCGAACGGCGCCTCGTGCGCGACCGACGCCACGCCCGCGACTTGCGATGCAAGCCCGCGCTCGCGCCATGCATCGATCCGTTCGATTCGCGAGTGCCCCGCGCGCAACGCCGCGCAGACCTGGTCGAGCGTATTGCCGAGACACGACACGATGCCCATGCCGGTCACGACCACGCGTTGCAGGCCTGTGCTCATCGAACGCGCCGGAAAATCAGCGACGTGTTGATGCCGCCGAACGCGAAGTTGTTGCTCATCACGTACTCGGCGTCGATCTCGCGCGCGCCGCCGACGATGTAATCCAGCGGCGCGCAAGCCGGATCGAGGTGGTCGAGATTCAGGGTGGGCACGTACCAGTTGCGCTTCATCATCTCGATCGTCCACCACGCCTCGAGCGCGCCGCACGCGCCGAGCGTATGGCCGACATAGCTTTTCAGCGAGCTGATCGGCATGCGCGCGCCGAAGGTCTGCGCGGTCGCATGGCTTTCGGCGATGTCGCCGCGATCGGTCGACGTACCGTGCGCGTTCACGTAGGCAATCGCTTCGGGCGGCAATTGCGCGTCGCGCAGCGCGAGTTGCATCGCGAGCGCCATCGTGTCGGCGGTGGGTTGCGTCATGTGCGCGCCGTCCGAGTTGCAGCCGAAGCCGACCACTTCCGCGTGAATCCGCGCGCCGCGCGCCAGCGCATGCTCGTATTCTTCGAGGACGAGCGTCGCCGCGCCCTCGCCGACCACGAGGCCGTCGCGCGCGGCATCGAACGGACGCGGCGTCAGATGCGGCTCGTCGTTGCGCGTGCTGGTCGCGTACAGCGTGTCGAACACGGCGACCGCGGGGCCCGACAGCTCTTCCGCGCCGCCCGCGAGCATCAGCGTCTGTTTGCCGGACTGGATCGCCTCGTACGCATAGCCGATCGCCTGGCTGCCCGACGCGCACGCGCACGAGGTCGGGATGATGCGGCCTTTGAGGTCCCAGAACAGGCTCACGTTGACGGCCGTCGTGTGCGGCATCATCTGCACGTAGCTGTTCGACGTGACGTTGCTCATCAAACCGGTTTCGAGCATCGTGCCGAACGCGCGGATCGGCTGCACCGAGCCCGACGACGAACCGTACGCGACGCCCATGCGGCCATCCGCGATGCTCGTGTCGTCGGCGAGGCCCGCGTCGCCGAGCGCGAGTTCGCTCGCGCGCACCGAGTACAGCGACACCGGGCCCATCGAACGCACTCTCTTGCGCGGGTAATGCGCGGGGATCGTGAACCCGGGCAGCGGACACGCGAGCCGCGTATGCAGCGACTCGAAGTAATCCCACTCGGACATGCGCCGCACCGCGTTCTCGCCGCGCTTCAGGCGCGCTTGAACCGCGTCCCAGCTATCGCCGAACGCGGTCACGCCGCCCATGCCGGTGATGACGACGCGCTTCATCAGACCATCCCGCCGTTCACGCCGATCACCTGGCGCGTCACATACGACGCGCCATCCGACATCAGAAAGCTCACCACCGCCGCGACCTCCGCCGGCTGGCCGACGCGGTTCATCGGCACGGTCTTCAGCGCGTGATCGAGCGTCACCTGTTCGAGCATGCCGGTTTCGATCAACCCCGGCGCGACGCAATTGACGGTGATGTTGCGCGACGCGAGTTCGACCGCGAGCGCCTTGGTCGCGCCGATCAGTCCCGCTTTCGCGGCGCTGTAATTGACCTGGCCGCGATTGCCCATCACGCCCGACACCGACGCGATCGTGACGATACGGCCGCCCTGGCGCGCGCGCACCATCGGCATGGTCAGCGGATGCACGACGTTGTAGAAGGCATCGAGGCCGGTTTCGATCACGACGTCCCAGTCTTCTTCGGTGAGCGCCGGAAACGCCGCGTCGCGCGTGACACCCGCGCTGCACACAATGCCGTAGTAAGGACCGTGCGCGGCGACGTCGGCTTCGAGCGCCTCGCGGCACACCGCGCGCTCGCGCACGTCGAATTGCAGCACGCGCGCCGTGCCGCCCTGCGCGGCGATGCCCGTCGCGACCGCGTCGGCTTCGCTGCGTCCGGTGCGGCAATGCACGGTCACGGCGAACCCGTCGACGGCCAACTTGTACGCAATCGCGCGGCCGATGCCGCGGCTTGCGCCGGTAACGAGAACTCGCCGGCTCATGAACTCATACTCCCTTCGATGAATGACTGAAAATCGGGCGGTTGAAACACCTTGATTACCGCTTCGGCACAGCGCGCGTCGCCGTCGTCGATCGTGCATTCGTAGGCACTGTGGCCTGCGTCGCTGCGCAGCAGCTCGCTCACGTGAACGCGCAAACGCGCGCCGCTTTGGAACACCGGCTGCAGCGCCCGATAGCTGCGCGAGCCGAGCAGCACGCCGGGACGCGCATGGCCGCCGCCGCGCATCGCGACGAGCGCGATGTGCGCGGCGATCGCCTGCGCCATCAGCTCGACGCCGATCCACGCGGGCATCGCGCCGGCGGCGTCGGCATACCATGCGTGCGGGTCGACGTCGGCGAAGGCGCTCAGCGTGGTGTCGGCGAACGTGTCGATCGCATCGAGCAGCAGCATGCTGCCGCGATGCGGGATGATCGCTTCGATCGGCTGACGCACGAGTTGCTCGACAGTGAGTGGCGGAGTCGTCATGCGCTTTACCGGGCGAGAATCAGGCTGACATTGCTGCCGCCGAACGCGAACGAATTGCTCATCGCGTACTGCGTGCCCGTGCCGCGCGGCAGATGGCGCGCGCCCGCGACGAGATCGAGCGCGGGCAGCGCGGGATCGGCTTCGCCGTCCCACAGATGCGGCGGCAGCGTCGCGTTCTCGCGCGCGAGCGTGAGCCACGCGAAGCCGAGTTCGGTCGCGCCGGCCGCGCCGAGCTGGTGGCCGGTCAACGGCTTGGTGCCGCTCGCGGCGACGCCGCCGGGGAACACGCGCGCCATCAGATGCGCTTCCATTTCGTCGTTCTTCTGCGTGGCGGTCGCGTGCAGATTCACATAGCCGACCGCCGAGGCCGCGATGCCCGCGTCCGCGAGCGCTTCGCGAAGCGCGAGTTCGCCACCGACGCCCTGCGGGTCCGGCGCCGAAATATGATGCGCGTCGCTCGATTCTCCGAGGCCCGCGAGCCGCACCGCCGCTTCGTCGCGGCTCATCAGGAACACGGCCGCGCCCTCGCCGACGTTGATGCCGCGGCGATTGCGGCTCATCGGATTGGTGCGCGCGCTGCTGGTCGATTCGAGCGACGCAAAGCCCTGCACCGTCAATTCGCATAGCGAATCGACACCACCGACGACGACCGCATCGCATAGCTGCAATTGCAGCAGCCGACGCGCCGACGCGAACGCCTTCGCGCTCGACGTACACGCGGTCGAAATCGTAAACGCCGGCCCGTGCACGCCGAGCGCGGCGGCAGCGAACGGCGCGGCGGTGCCGATTTCCATTTGCCGATAGTTGAAATTGGCCGGCAACGCGCCGGCTCGTGCGTGATAGACGAACGCGGTTTCGGCCGCCTCGATGCCCGACGTGCTGGTGCCGAGCACGACGCCGATGCGCTGCGGGCCGTAGCGCTCGCGCGCGGCTTCGAACGCGGGCGCGATCTGCGCGAGCGCCGCGAGCAGCAGCCGGTTGTTGCGGCAGTCGTAGCGCGCGAGGTCGGCGCGCGGCGCGAGATCGAGCGGCGCGAGCACGCTGCCGACGAACGCGTCGCCGATGCCGGTATGCACGTTGCCCATGCCGGGCGAGCGCGCGGCGGCGAGCGCCGGCACGATCTCGTCGACGTCGCCGCCGAGCGCGTTGATCATGCCTAGCGCGTGCAAATAAACTGTTGGCGCTTTCATGCCGCCCTCCGTGGTTCCGATGACTTGCCCGAGCGCGCTGCCGATGGCATGCCGAGAGGCGCGAGCAGCACCGCCACCGCGATGCCGAGCGCGAGCGTGGTGCCGAAGCTTTTGAGCGCGGGCATCGCGCTCACGCCGAGCATGCCGAACGACAACAACGTGGTCGCCGCCGACAGCAGCACGCCGGTCCACACCGCGCCGAGATCCGCCTCTGCGCGCGCGCAGCCTTCGCGCAGGAACACCGCATAGTTTGCGCCGACGCCAAGCACCAGCATCAGCGCGAGCCAGTTGAACAGATTGAGCGGCACGCCCGCGTAGCCGAACACCGCCAGCGCGACGCCGACCGCGAACAGCACCGGCAAGGTCGTGGCGATACCCCCGCGCGCCCCGTAGCGCAGCATCAGCAGCACGCACACGAGCACGAGCGCGCCGCCGAGCCACCAGCCGCTATCCACGCGATACGCGCCGAACAGCCTCGACACGCTCGCGGCCTTATCGACGAACACGACGCCGGGCAGGCCGCGCGCGAGCGCGATCAGCGCGGGCTCGTTGCGCGGCGTCACGCCTTGCGGGATCACGACGGCCGCGTAGCCAGATTGATGAGCCCGATTCTTGTCATTCGATCCCACCGCGCCGAGCCACAGATGCCGATACGGCTGCGACCACGGCGCCGCGAGCCAGCGCTCGACGGTCAGCGGCGCGGGCGGCTTGGCGAAGCCGGCGAGCCACGCATCGGCGACTTCGTCCTTGAAGCCCGCTTGCAGCAGCGTCGCACGCAACGCGGCGAAGTCGCCGAACACATGCCGCGCGAGCAGCGCGCGATCTTCGCGCTGACGTTGCGCGGACGGCACGAACTGCGCGACCGACTGGTAGCCGCCGACGCTATCGGCGCTGCCGTCCAGCGCATCGAGCTTCGCACCGAGCGCTTCGGCGCGTTGCAGCACCGCTTCCTGGGTCGCGCCGCGCACGACGAAAAACTGCGCGCTGTTATCGACGCCGACCGCCTCGCGCACCGTGTCTTCCTGCGCGGCCAGCGACGCATCGCGCTGGATCAGCAGATGGATGTCGTCGTCGCTGCTCAGACGCAGCCAACCGGGCACCGACGCGATCAGCAGCAGCGCGGCGACCAGCCAGGCGCGCTTGCCGCCGAGCGCATGCTGCCAGCGCGCGAGCAGCCGCGCCGCGCTCGCGAACAGGCGCCGAGGGCTGTGCTTCGGCGCGCGCGTGAGCAGCGCGGGCAGCAGCCACAGCACCGACGCGAACGCGGTCGTAATGCCCACCATCGCGAAGCACGCGATCTGCTTCAACGCGGGGAACGGCACCCACATCAGGATCGCGTAGCCGAGCAGGCTCGTCGCCAGCGCAACGCCCAGCGCGGGCCGTACCCTCCGCGCGCCGAGCCGCGCATCCCAGTCGCGGCCCGCGCCGAGATAGACGACGAAATACTGGATCGAGTAATCGACAGCCTCGCCGATCAGGCTCGCGCCGAACACGAGCGTCAACAGATGCAGCTTGCCGAAGATCAGCAGCGTCGCCGCGAGCGCGCAGACGATGCCGAGCGCGGTCGATACGAAGCCGAGCAGCAACAGACGCGGCGAGCGGAACACCCACATCATCAGCAGCGCGATGCCGGCGAGCGACGCGATGCCGATCACGTGCACCTCGCGTTCGGAAGCGCTGCGCGCGGCCTCGGCGTAGAACACGGCGCCCGTGCGTGCAACCGATACGTCGGGAAACGTCTGACGCAACGCGCTTTGCGCATCGGCGAGCGCCGCGTGTACCGCGCCCTGCGTCTTCGTTTCGTAGGCGGAGCCCGGCAGGGTCGCGATGACCAGCACGCTGGTCATGTCGCCATGCGCGTCGTGACGATGCGACACCAGCAGGTTGTCCTCGACTTCGAGATTCGACGTCGCGAGCGGCAGATTGCCGAGCCAGCGTTCGAGCCAGCCGAACGGATCGTCGGCGAGCTGCGTACTGAGGCCGCCTTGCAGCGGGCTGTAGATGCGCTGCGCGAGCATGTCGTGCAGCGTCGTCGCGCTCGCGGTCGCGAGCGCGGTGCGATCGGCCGGCGCGAGCAGGCCGAAGCGGTATGGCAGATACAGCGCCGAGATCTGCGACAGGTCGAACGGCGGCAGTTCAGCCGTCACCGATGCGAATGCGCCGCTCTTTTGCAGCGACGCGCCCAGCTGCTTCGCGGCCGCTTTCGCGTGCGCATCGTCGCGGCTCGTGACGAGCAGCACGGTGCGATCGCCGAGCGCGCTCGCGAGCGTGTCGACCGCTTTCTCGGCGACCGGGTCCGCTTCGGTCGCGGGCAGCAGGGCGAGCAGATTGGTTTCGAGCGGCGACGCTCCGGCGAAGCGCCAGCCGCAATACAGCGCCGCCAGCAGCGCGAGCACGAGCCATGCGGCGCGCACGCCCCACGCATGTTTCGCGGTTCGCTGCTGCGGCATGTCCATCACGGCGCTCCGAACAGGCTGCGCTCGTCCGGCGTCGGCTCGGCAACGGCCGTGCTGTTCGCGAACTCGAGCTTCGTCACGTCGCCGTTCGCGAGCGTGATGCGCAGGTTTTGCAAATAATCGCCGCCGCTCATGTCGAGGCCCTTGATCGATTGCGCGAGCTGCGGTTGATTCGGCGTGAGTCGCATGCGCCATTGCGCGGCGCTGCCTTCGGCGCTCACGTCGAACTGCGAGTACAGCGCCGACAGATTGCCGCCGAGCATCGCGCGCATCATCTTCGACACTTGCGCGACGCCGCGGGTGCCCTGCGCGCTATGCGTGCTCACGCGGCGGCCGCTGGCGTCGAGTTGCGCGACGCCAGCGTCGGTGATCACGTAGGTGGCCTTGTACGGCGTGTCGATCCGCCAGATCACGCCGCGCTCGCGGAAGAACAGCAAGGTGCCGTTGCTGACGAGCGGCTGCTTCATCGCGGCAAGCGTCTGCGTCTGCGTGAATTGTGCGCGCACGCCCTTGGGCTGCGCGAGATGCGCGGCGATCTGCGAGACGAGCGCGGCGTTGGCGTTGCTGGCGGCGTTGGCGGCTGGAGCCGTATTGCTGGCGGTGGCCGCATCGGCCGACGCCGCTGCCAATGCAAGCGCCCCGATTGCGACGATCGCCCCCGCCAGCCGCAACACGAGCGCTCCCAGCGCGCACCGGTTCACCGTCCCCATACGCGCTCCAGCTTTTCGAATACGACCGGCGGCGACACGAACTGCAATTCCTCGGTGGCGGCATCGACGGCGACCTGGACCGTATAGCCCTTCGTGAGCCGCGCGCCCGATGCGCAATCGACGATTTCATAGCCTATTTTCAGGCGGTTTTCGTATTCGAGCAGTTGCGCGCGCACCTCGATCTTCTGTCCGTACACGGCGGCCCGCACGTACCTCAGATGCGCCTCGACGATCGGCCACAGATAGCCGGACGCCCGCATCTCGCGATAGTCGTAGTCGAACGCGCGCAACAGCGCCGCGCGGCCCAACTCGAAGTACTTCAGATAATTGCCGTGCCAGCACACGTTCATTGCGTCGACGTCGTGAAACGGCACTTCGACGGTCGCGCTCGCGGCGAGCACGTGCTGCGTTTTCGCGGGCTCGCTCATGCGTTGACTCCTTGGCGATCGGCAGCGGCACCGGCATCCACATGCGCCGCGGCACTCGTAACAGCGCGTGCGTGCCGCACATCGTTCAGATCATGGTCGGCCATTTGCGCCTCGCTCGGGGCTGGCCCAGAAATCGAAGAAATTGAACCATTGGTAAGGGGCCTTGCGGCAATAGTGTTCGAGGCGCAGCGCGTAGCGTTGCGCCCACGCTGCCAGATGCTGCGCGCGTTCGCGGCGCGGCAGCTCGATGCGCTCGGCGAACGGCTCGAAATACATGCGGTAACCGTCGCGTTCCTTCAGGCAGAAGAACAGGTAGACCGGACAGCCGAGCGCATGCGCGAGCACGTAGGGTCCTTGCGCGAAGCGCGCGCTCGCGCCGAGAAATTGCGCGTCGGTGGTGCGTCCCGCCTCGCGCGCCGGCACCCGATCGCCGACGATCACCAGCAGCTCGCCCGCATCGATGCGCTGCTGCATCAGCACCGCCGTCTCGGGACCGAAGTCGCCGACTTCGAGCAGATGCCGCGCGAAGTCGCGATTCGACGCCGCCAGCACCTCATTGAAGCGGCGCGCGTGCCCGGTGTAGACGACCGCCGTGACCTTCGCGTGTTCGCCGCGGATGGCGAGCGCGCGCATCATCTCCAGATTGCCGAGGTGCGCGCCGATCACGAGCGCGCCCTTGCCGCTCGCGATCAGTGCTTCGAACGCCGCAGGATCGTCGAACGTGACGTCGGTGTCGTCGACGCGGCCGGTCCATGCGGCGAGCTTGTCGAAGCCCGATTGCGCGAACGCGAGCATATGGCGATACGCGGACAGCCAGCCCGGGCGCGGCGTATCCGCCGACGGCGCGAGCGCGCTCAGATGCGCGAAGTAGTTGTCCGACGCGGCGCGCGCCGCGCGGCCCGTCAGCAGAAAATACGCGACGACCGGATGCAGCCACAGCGCGGTGAAGCGGCGGCCGAACAGCTTGCAGCTCAGCGCGAGCAGGCTCATGCCGAGGCGGCTGCCGCGTTCGGCGATGCGCCACCAGGCTTCGGGCCGGGCTTCATCGGCGGCGTCGGCCAGCGCGCCGCGGCGCGGCATCAGCTTGTGCGCGAGCAGCATCGGCAGACGCCACAGCATCCCGAACACGAGCCGCGTATGGCTGCGGCTGATTCGGACGTTGTCCCACAGCACGTCGAAATGCGACACGCCGTCGGCCGCGTAGGTCACGCGCGTCGGGATCGAGCGGAACGCGGCGCGGCGCCAGTAGAGACGCACGAGGATCTCGATGTCGAAGTCCATGCGCGTGGGCAGTCGCACGCTGTCGATCAGCTCGCACGCGAGCGCGAGCGGATACAGACGAAAGCCGCACATCGAATCGCGGATCGTCAGCGACAGCGTCTCGATCCACACCCACACGTGGGTCAGATAACGGCCGTACAGACGTGCCTTCGGCACGCTGTCGTCGTAGACCGGACGGCCGAGAATCAGCGCGCCGGGTTCGGCGCGCGCGGCATCGATGAAGCGCGGCACGTCGGTCGCATCGTGCTGGCCGTCGGCGTCGATCTGCAGCGCGTGCGTGTAGCCCGCGGCGCGCGCGGCGCGCAGGCCCGCCATCACTGCCGCGCCCTTGCCGCCGTTTGCCGGCAGACGCAGCAGCGTCATCTGCTGCGCGTATTGCAGCGCGAGCGCGGCGAGTACCCGCCGGGTCGGCGCGTCGCTGCCGTCGTCGACGACGAAGATCGGCAGGCCGTGCACCGCGAGATGCGCGACGCTCGCACCGATCGCGTCCTTGTGGTTGTAGATCGGAATGACGATGCAGGGCGCGAACGTCATCACGCGTCCTCCCGATGCACGAGCAAGCCCGACGCGCATTCGCGTCCGTCGAGCCGGTACGCGAACTGCACACGCCGGCGCGCGGCATCATAGGCGAGCGTGAGCTCGAGCACCGCACCGGGCGACACCGGCGCCATGAACTTCAGGCGTTCGACCGACGCCACCTCTCGCACGCGCGGCCAATGCCCGGCCGCGAGCCGCGCTGCCCAGTCGACCTGCACGACGCCCGGCAGAATCGGCAGACCCGGAAAGTGGCCGGCGAAATGCTGGAGTGACTGCGGCACGCGCAGCACGTAGTGCAGCGTGTCGCCGACGCGCATGTCGCCGACGCGCGTTTCGGCGAGCACTTCCATGCCCTCGGCGAGCGGCGCGAACGCGGCCGCAACCGCGCTCGCGGGCAGCTTGCCGCGCGCGTCGAATGGCAGGCTCACGCGAAAACGCCAATGACGCGGCAGCACGACCGCATCGAAGTAATCGGCCAGATGCCGGCGCAGCGTTTTCGCCAGCGCGACGCGGCCTTCGTCGCACAACGCAGCGCCGCCCGCTTCGGTCAGCGCGATCACCGCGCCGACGCGTTCGCGCGACGCGCCTATGAGCGGCACCAGCGCCGCCTGCGCGACATACGGATGCAGCGCGAGACGCGCCTCGAGTTCCGGCAGCGAGACGCGCTTGCCGCCGAGCTTCAGCACGCGGTCGAGGCGCCCTTGCAAGCGGAAGCGCCCGTCGGCATCGAACGCGATGCGATCGCCGGTGCGATGCCAGCCGTCGTGGTTGAGATGCGGCGAGCGCACGCACAGCGCGCCGTCGTCGTCGCGGCGCACCTCGGCGCCGGCGACCGGCTGCCAAGCGTCGCCCTGATCCTGACGCCGCCACGCAATGCCGCCGGTTTCCGTGCTGCCGTAGATTTCGAGCGGCGCCGCGCCGTAGCTCGCCGCATAGGCCAGCGCGGCGTCGGCCGCGAGCGGGCCACCCGACGAAAAGAACGCGCGCGGCGCGGGCGTAAGCGCGGCGAAGCCCGGCAACGCGGGCCAGCGCGACAGCTGCGCGGGCGTCGACACGACCGCCGTCGCGCCGCATTGCGCGATGCGCGCCTGCAGCTGCAGCGGCTCGACGCCGATCGCGCGATCGAAGGCGCGGCCGGCCGCGAGCGGCCACAACACGCGAAACAGCAAACCGTAGATGTGGTGATGCGGCACGCTCGCGAGCATCGTCGCGTCGCCGAGCAATGCGCCCCATTGCCGTTCGAGCGTGCGGACTTCGGCGTTGAATTGCGCGAGCGTCTTGCGGATCGGCTTCGGCGTGCCGCTGCTGCCGGATGTGTAGAGCGTCATCGGCGCATGGGCGTCGATCGGGTGGGCGGTGTGAGCCGTGCGATGCGTCGCTGCGACGAACGGCGGCAGATCCGCATCCGTCAGCAGGAAGTCGTAGGCGTGCGCGAGATCGGCGAGATAGCCCGGCGTTGCATTGGCCGGAATCACCGGCTCCTTGCCGCACGCGAACAGCGCGAACAATGCGCAGGCGAACTCGAACGGATCGTCGATACAGAGCGCGCAGCGCCGCGCGTCGGGCGTTCGCACGAGCTCGATCAAGCCCTCGACGCGCGCGCGAAACGCCGCGCGATCGAGCAGCACGGCGCCATCTCGGCACACCGGTGCGGCGGACGTCGCAAGCGCGGCATCGGCCGACAACAGATCGTGCAACGCGAGCATCAGGCGGCCTCCGAATCCGCTCGCGCGGCGCGCGGCAGCACGAACAGACGTCGCCATGCGTATTCGCCCGCCAGCAGCGCGCCGATCAGTCCGTAGGCGATCGCGCCGTTGTACAGCGACCAGGCCGCGCGGCTCCAATAGAGCGCGGTGTAGACGGAAAACGCGCCGTTCAGCACGAAGAAAACGCACCAGACCTGGGTCACGCGCCGCGTATAGCGCACCGCATCCGGCGGCAGATCGGGACTGCCGAGGCGCGCAAATTTTTCGATCATCGACGGCCCGCGCACGAGCGTCGCGCCGAACGCGATCAGCAAACCGAGATTGACGAGCGACGGATAGAAGCGCAGCAGCAGCTCGCTATCGGTGACGACGATCGTCGCCGATGCGCAGCTCAGCATCGCCACCACGCTCCAGTCGAGCGTGGAAAGCTGCCGCAGCGACATCGCAACCGGGCCGCCGCCGGCCCAGCGCTGCAGCCATAAAGTCACCAGCAGCATGCCGCCGACGAGACGCGGCGCGTCCCAGCGCCATGCGCACAAGATCAGCGCGGGGTAAGCGAGTTTCAGCAGCACCTGCAGGACGGTCCTGCTCCAGTGAGGCCGCGCGCCGGATTCGCTTGCGGCGGGACGTGGCTGCGACATCTGCGGGCGCGGGTGCGCGACCGGCATCAGCCTTGCGCCGCGAGCAGCGATTCGACCGCGCCGATCACGTCGCCGACCGTGCGCACAGATTTGAAGTTCTCCGGCTTGATGCGGCGGCCGGTCATCTCCTGCAGCTTGATCGCGAGATCGACCGCGTCGATGCTGTCGAGATCGAGGTCTTCGAACAGGTGAGCGTCGGGCGTCACGCGCTGCGGCTCGATCGCGAAATTTTCCTGAAAGATCGCGCGGATGCGCTCAAGAATCTCAGTCTCGGTCACGATCAAACCCCCTTCCTTGCGGTTTCGTTCGCAGCGTGCGCCGCTTCGCGCTGACTCTCGACCAACGCGGCAAGCGTGTTGATCGAGCGAAAGTGCTCGCGCGTGCGTTCGTCGTTCGCCACGATGGTCAATTGGTATTGTTTGCGCAGCACGATGCCGATTTCGAGCGCGTCGATCGAATCGAGACCGATGCCGTCGGAACCGAACAACGGGGCGTCGTCGTCGATATCGGCGGGGCTCAGGTCTTCGAGATCGAGGGCTTCGATCAGAAGCTTTTTAATTTCCAGTTTTAAAGAATCCATAGTCGAACAGGTGCTGGGTAATGTGGGCTTCTACGGCATTCGTCACGCTGCGCGCCGCGATGGCCGCGGTGGTGTCGTGCGCGGCCAGCTCGTCGACGCCAAGCGGCGCGAGCACGTTCACGCGCATCCGGAAAGCGCGCGCCGGCACGTCGTACCAGCGCATCTGCCGCGTGAACGCGGGCGGATCGCAATCCATCAATACCGGCACGATCGGCGCGCCGGCCTTCAGCGCCATGTGCGCGAATCCGCGCGAGAACGCGTGCAGCCGGTTCGGCGCCGGGCTGCGCGTGCCTTCCGGAAAAATGATCATCGTATAGCCGGCCGCGAGCTGCTTCGCGCCGGCCTCGACGAGCGCGATCGCGTCCGCGTTGCTCACGTATTCGGCCGCGCGCACGATGCCCCAGAAACACGGGTTGTGCCAGTGCGTGTGCTTCACGACGCAGCACGCGCGCGGCGTCAACGACAGCAGAACCATCACGTCGAGGTAAGTCGGGTGATTCGCGACGACGATCGCCGGCCCGCCCGTGCACAACGCCTCGGCGCCGGACACCTCGAGTTCCATCACGCCGAGACCGCGCAGCATCGCGACGAGCGCGCGGAAAAACCGCTGAATCACGACGGTCACCGCGCGCTGCCGCGAGGCGCGATGCGGCCACAGCCACGCGAGCGGAAACACGAGCACCGAAAACAGCACGCCGCACACGCCGAACGCGACGAAAGCGAGGCCAGTCGCGCAAAAACGCCACGCGTAATCAAGCCGCGCGCTCATCCCACCTCCAGTGCCACAGCGCGCCGGCGCGCTGCCAGCGCGCGGGCTGGCCGGTTTTGAGGCAGTGCAGCAGCGCCTCGCTCTGGGTCGGAAAGCTCGGGGCGTCGCTCAACGCGGATCGCGGGTCGCCGCGTTGCTCGACTACCTCCTCGTCAGCGCGGGTCAAAGAGCAAACAACGTGCCCAGCCGACGCATCTTTGTCGAGCAACACCGCGATCGCACCGCCGTGCACTTCGTCTTCGATCGTGCCGTACGCGAGATCGGCCGGTTCGTCGGCATACACGAGCAGCACCGGCGCATCCGGTTGCGTCGCGTATTGCGCATACGCTTCGAGCAGTGCATAGCCGAGCGTCTGCGCGCCAGCCGATACCGCGCTCGCGGCCGAGCGGTCGCCGCGCGCAATCCCGAACACGCCGGTCATCGCGTTCAACACCGACAGGCTGAAGGCGGTCGGCGATACCGGCTCGCCGGCGCTGATGCTGCGCAGGATGTCGGTGGTACGCCGCAACTCCCCGTGCCGCGAAGCGAACACCACGCGCGCGGGTGCCTGCGCGACGCAGTCGTGCGCGACCTTGAGCGCCACCTTGGACAGCGTGCTGAGACGCCGCCGCACGATCGGCTCGATGAAGCCGATATCGGGTGCGGCAGACGAGGTAGCCGGCCAGCTAGACCAGCGACCGACCGGAATGGTCCAGTGCAGATCGGGCATATTGGTGTTCGCGCGTGGAAACGGGGAAGGGGCTCAAGCGCCTGACGGAATACACAGCCGTCACGGCGAGCGCCGCCGCGCGGATCGGGAAGTTCCAACCCGGGACCGACCAGTCTGCCTGTCAGGGAATGCAGCACCGGCGATCGGGCCCGATTTGTCAGGCGCCCCTGACAATCGGTGTAGTGGATAGCGGCTCAGGCTCCTTTTGTGGCCGAATAGTACCGGGTATTTTGAATCAGATCGGCGAGGAAAGACGTATCCATCTGTATCCGCGCCTGTCACGCAACACATTGTTAGACGATTTGACAAGACCGGCCGCGACGACGCACCGGAAGGCGATCTCGTGCGTCGGCGCTGGCGCGACAATGCCGCCGGAACCGACGAAAAACCTTTCATTCGTCTTTCTTCGAATGCACCGCAGAGCGAAAACACCGACGCCGCGTCGTCCGTGCAAACAACATTCGTGGCAACGATGCGTCCGCGCCTGCTATACTCCGGCCCTCATTGGGGAGTAGCCGCCCCGCGGCACGTCCGCACCGCTTCGCCGGTGCGTCGCACGTGTGGTTCGCGGGGGCGCCTGTCAACAGACTTGGCCTGCACGGCCATGGCAGTCGCAGCCTCTGGCCTGGCGAGACCGATGATCCACACGCGCCGCAACAGGGCCCGGCGTGTCGTGGGTCGTCGCTCGTTCATCTTCGGCCCGAGGAATCCATTCAACGTGAATCAAGCTTTTCTGATTTCGACTGGAGCGGTCGCGCTCGCCGAGATCGGCGACAAGACGCAACTGCTGTCGCTCGTGCTGGCCGCGCGCTATCGCAAGCCCGTGCCGATCATTCTCGGCGTGCTCACGGCGACGCTGATCAATCACGCAGGAGCCGGCGCGCTCGGCGCGTGGCTCGGCTCGATGCTGACGCCGACCATCATGCGCTGGGCGCTGGCGGTGTCGTTTATCGGCATGGGGCTGTGGATTCTCGTGCCCGACAAGCTCGACGACGAGGAAGCCAACACGAACCGCACGCACTTCGGGGTGTTCGGCGCGACGGTCGTCACGTTCTTCCTCGCGGAAATGGGCGACAAGACGCAGATTGCGACGGTCGCCCTCGCCGCGCGCTTTCACGATTTCTTCGGCGTGGTGGCCGGCACGACGCTCGGCATGATGATCGCGAACGTGCCGGCGATCCTGCTCGGCGACCGCTTCGCGCATCGTCTGCCGACCAGGCTCGTGCACGGCATCGCCGCGGTGATGTTCGTCGTGCTCGGCGCGATGGCGTTGTACGGGGTCGGGGTCTGAGCTACTGCGCGGCCTTCGGCGCCGACGCCGCGCCCGCGGGGGGCGTGGCCGCCGGCAGCGACACTTCGTTGGCGTCCGCGCCGCCACCGCCGCCGAGCGGAATCTTCACGGTGCGCACCGCGCCGTTGGCCAGCGGGAAATCAGCCAGCGCGCTACGCGCCAGATATGGCATTGCCCGCACCAGCGACGACTCCTCGCCGACATTGCGCGCCGTGACGTTGTAGACCTCCCGGCCGCTCGCGCGCTCGGTGATCCGGATGCCGAGCAGATGCGTGAACACCGGGTAGCTCTGGTTCACGTACGTCGCCGGGAAAGGTCCCCACGGTCCCCACGGATCGAACGGCCGGCCCCAGTAAGGACCGGGCCACGGGTTGTAGTAGACCGGCTGCGCGACGGTCACGATGTCCGAGCGCATGCCATAGGCGAGCTCGACCAGATAGCGCGCGTCGTCGTGCGAGACTTCGCGGAACGCGTGCAAGGCGAGCTCGTTCGCGACGATCCGCTCGTACGCGCTCAGCTCGAGATTGTTCTTCTGATCCTCGTGCCGCGTGAACGCATAGGTGCGCGTCGCGTCGCTTCCGCTCCAGTCCGAGAACGCCGTGACCTGCGTGGTCACGTAGGTCGTGCAGCCGGACAGCAGCGCCGTCAGCGCGACGAACAGCAGCGCGACGCGGCGGGTCCATCGATCGATGTTCATGGTCTGCCTCGTGATGCCTCTGATTGCATCTATTCTGCTTCAGTTAAAACTCTGCTTCAGTCGAGATTATTCCGTCGCGCGATCCGCTGCCCGGCGGACGATGCCGGCGCTCCGCCACGCGTGGCGCCCGATAATACGCTGACCTCGCCAGCCGGTAAAAGGTTCTTCCCCGGTCCGTCGAAAGCGGCAGCGCTACCCGGCGCCGAGACTCGGCCCCCTTCCCTTCCGCACGATTGCCCGAGGCTTTGTACAATGAGTCGACCAACCCCGGCTCGCGCGCCGTTTGCGCGCCCGACCGCTCGAGTACACCACCACAGAACGCCATGGCCGATACCGCAACGCCCAATGTGATCCGCCGCGCCGATTACGCGCCGCCCGCCTTCCTGATCGACACCGTCGCACTGGAGTTCGATCTGGTCCCCGAACGCACGGTCGTCAGGAACACGATGCGTGTTCGCCGCAACCCGGATGCGTTGCGCGCCGCTCATCTCGAACTGATGGGCGAGCAACTGGAGTTCGTCAGCGCCGCGATCGACGGCAAGCCATTCCCGAACGCGCACCCCCACGAGCACGGCCTGCTGCTCGACGAGGTGCCGGACAGCTTCGAGCTGACCCTCACCAGCATCTGCAATCCCGCGGAAAACACCACGCTGTCGGGGCTGTATGTGTCGAGCGGCAACTTCTTCACGCAGTGCGAGGCCGAGGGCTTTCGCCGCATCACCTATTTCCTCGACCGCCCCGACGTGATGGCGAGCTTCACGGTCACGCTGCGCGCGAGCAAGGCCGACTATCCGGTGCTGCTGTCGAACGGCAATCTTCTGGAACAAGGCGAGTTGCCCGACGGCCGCCATTTCGCGCGCTGGGAAGACCCGTTCAGGAAGCCGAGCTATCTGTTCGCGCTCGTCGCGGGCAAGCTCGTCGCGCTCGAAGAACGCGTGAAGACCGGCTCAGGCAAGGAAAAGCTGCTGCAGGTCTGGGTCGAGCCGCACGATCTCGACAAGACCCGTCACGCGATGGATTCGCTGATCCACTCGATCCGCTGGGACGAACAGCGCTTCGGGCTCGAGCTCGATCTGGACCGCTTCATGATCGTCGCGGTCAGCGACTTCAACATGGGCGCGATGGAAAACAAGGGGCTCAACATCTTCAACACGAAGTACGTGCTCGCGAACCCCGAAACGGCCACCGACACCGACTTCTCGAACATCGAGGCGGTGGTCGGCCACGAGTACTTCCACAACTGGACCGGCAATCGCGTGACCTGCCGCGACTGGTTCCAGCTGAGCCTGAAGGAAGGCCTGACGGTGTTCCGCGACCAGGAGTTCTCGGCCGACATGGCGGGCGGCGCCACCGACGAAGCCGCGCGCGCGACCAAGCGCATCGAGGACGTGCGGGTGCTGCGCCAGATGCAGTTCGCCGAGGACGCGGGCCCGATGGCGCATCCGGTGCGCCCGGAAAGCTACGTCGAGATCAACAACTTCTACACGATGACCGTCTACGAGAAAGGCTCGGAAGTCGTGCGGATGTATCAGACGCTGTTCGGCCGCGACGGCTTTCGCCACGGCATGGACCTGTACTTCAAGCGTCACGACGGCCAGGCCGTGACCTGCGACGACTTCCGTCACGCGCTCGCCGACGCGAACGGCCGCGACCTCGCGCAGTTCGAGCGCTGGTATAGCCAGGCCGGCACGCCGCGCGTGTCGGTGCGCACGCGCTACGACGCCGCGCAGCAGCGCTACAGCGTGACACTGCGCCAGGGCTACGGCGATGCCGTGCCGGCCGCGCGCGAAACGCAGAAGGGGCCGCTGCTGATTCCGTTCGCGATCGGTCTGATCGGCAAGGACGGCCGCGATCTGCCGCTGCAGCTCGACGGCGAGGCGAAGGCGTCGGCGTCGACCACGCGCGTGCTCGAATTCACGCAGACCGAGCAGACCTTCACGTTCGTCAACGTCGGGCAGGAACCGCTGCCGTCGCTGCTACGCAATTTCTCGGCGCCGGTGATCGTCGAATACGACTACACGGGCGAACAGCTCGCGTTCCTGCTCGCGCACGACAGCGATCCGTTCAACCGCTGGGAAGCCGGCCAGCGGCTTGCCACGCGCGAGTTGCTCGCGCTGGCCGCGCGCGCGGCCACGGGCGCGGCGCTGCAGTTCGACGACTCGGTGGTCGCCGCGTTCGCGCGCGTTTTGACCGACGAGACGCTCTCGCCGGTGTTCCGCGAGCTCGCACTGATGCTGCCGTCCGAAGCGTATCTCGCCGAGCAGATGGCCGAATCGAATCCGGCCGCGGTGTACGCGGCACGGCAGTTCGTGCGCAAGCGCCTCGCGAATGCGCTGCGTGACGACTGGCTGAAGGTCTACGAGCAGCATCGCACGCCGGGCGCCTATGAAACGACGCCCGAGGCCGCCGGTCATCGCGCGCTGAAGAATCTGGCGCTGTCGTATCTGACCGAACTCGACGACTCCGCGGACGCCGTGCGTCTCGCGGCCGCGCAATATGAAACCGCGAACAACATGACCGACCGCGCGGCCGCGCTGTCGGCACTGCTCAACGCGGCCGCGCCGCAAGGCGGCAGCCCCGAGGCGCAGCACGCGCTCGACGACTTCTATCGACGCTTCGAGAAGGAGCCGCTCGTCATCGACAAATGGTTCGCGTTGCAGGCCACCCAGCGCGGCGGCGCACGACATCCGGTGATCGATACGGTGCGCAAGCTGATGACGCATCCGGCCTTCAACCTGAAGAACCCGAACCGGGCGCGTTCGCTGATTTTCAGCTTCTGCGCGGCCAACCCCGCACAGTTCCACGCGGCAGATGGCTCCGGCTACGCATTCTGGGCCGAGCAGGTGATCGCGCTCGACGCGCTCAATCCGCAGGTGGCCGCGCGCCTCGCGCGCTCGCTCGAACTGTGGCGACGCTTCACGCCGGCGCTGCGCGACAGCATGCGCGCGGCGCTCGAGAAAGTGGCCGCACAGGTCAAGTCGCGCGACGTGCGCGAGATCGTCGAGAAGGCGTTGGCGTGATGCCTCTCTGAGTTCCCGGGTCACATCGGAAAGCCGGCACGCGTTGCCGGCTTTTTTTTCGCGCTGTTTTCAGCTGCGTTCACGCGCTCGTGTCGCGCCGTTAGCCGTTTGGCCGACTGTTCATCGGACCTCGCCGGGCAGAAAGTATACGTACAGGTTTGATGGTTTACATTTAACGCAACACGTTATACGATTCGATGATCACGACATTCGCAGACAAGGCCACCGCAAGAATTTTCCAGGGCAGGTTCGTGCATTCGTTGCCACGCTCGATCCAGGCGCTAGCGCATCGCAAGTGGCTGATGATCGACGCCGCGAGCTCCGACTCGAATTTGCACGCGCCGCCCGGAAACCGGCTCGAAGCCTTGCAAGGCCAGCGCAGCGGGCAATGGAGCATCCGCATCAATGCGCAGTGGCGCATCTGTTTTCACTTCGTCGGCGAGGACGCGCTGAATGTCGAGATCATCGACTATCACTGACTACTGGGAGACCGACATGGTCATCAAACGCTCCGCGCTCAACAGCATCGATTTCTCCGACATCGATACGGGCGCGGCCATTGCCGAGATCCATCCGGGCGAAATTCTGCGCAGCGAGTTCCTCGAGCCGCTCGGCATGTCCGTCAACGCGCTCGCGCTCGCGCTGCGGGTGCCGGCGCCGCGCATCAACGACGTCGTGCGCGGCCGCCGCGCAATCTCCGCCGATACCGCGCTGCGGCTCGAGCGCTACTTCGGCGCCAGCGCGCAGTTCTGGCTCAATCTGCAAATCGCCTACGACCTGCGCGTCGCCACCGCCGCCGCCGGCGAGCAGATCGAACGGGAAATCGAACCGATGCCGCGCGCCGAGCGCCCGAAACTGCCCCGCGTGCCGGCCGGACACGCCCGGGCCGCGGCCCTCGCGGCCAGCGTCAGCGGCACCGTCTCGGCCAAGGCGCGCCGCAAGACCTGAAGCCGGCCGTGCAACCAAAAGCACGGAGCCGACACAAACGAGCGGTTAAAATCCCATCATTCTTCTAGCCTTCCGGAGTACAGCAATGTCTTTGCAACGTCGTACCACTCTCACGAAGTACCTGATCGAGCAGCAGCGCGAAACCAACAACCTGCCCGCCGACCTGCGCCTGCTGATCGAAGTCGTCGCGCGCGCGTGCAAGGCGATCAGCTACCACGTCAGCAAGGGCGCGCTCGGCGATGCGCTCGGCTCGGCGGGCAGCGAAAACGTCCAGGGAGAAGTGCAGAAGAAGCTCGACATCCTCTCGAACGAAATTCTGCTCGAGGCGAACGAATGGGGCGGCAACCTCGCGGGCATGGCCTCCGAGGAAATGGAACAATTCTTCCCGATTCCGGCCAACTATCCGAAGGGCGAATATCTGCTCGTGTTCGATCCGCTCGACGGCTCGTCGAACATCGACGTGAACGTGTCGATCGGTACGATCTTCTCGGTGCTGCGCTGCCCGGACGGCCATCAGGCCACCGAGCAATCGTTCCTGCAGCCGGGCACGCAGCAGGTCGCCGCGGGCTATGCGGTGTACGGCCCGCAAACGGTGCTCGTGCTGACCACCGGTAACGGCGTGAACTGCTTCACGCTCGATCGCGAGCTCGGCTCGTGGGTGCTCACGCAAAGCGACATGCGCATTCCCGTCGAAACGCGCGAGTACGCGATCAACGCGTCGAACGAACGCCACTGGTATCCGCCGGTTCAGCAATACATCGGCGAGCTGAAAGCGGGCAAGGAAGGTTCGCGTCAGGCCGACTTCAACATGCGCTGGATCGCGTCGATGGTCTCCGACGTGCATCGCATCCTGAGTCGCGGCGGCATCTTCATGTACCCGGCCGACAAGCGCACGCCGGACAAGCCGGGCAAGCTGCGTCTGATGTACGAAGCGAATCCGATGGCGTTCATCGTCGAGCAGGCGGGCGGCGCCGCAACCAACGGCGAGAAGCGCATTCTCGACATCCAGCCGAAGAGCCTGCACGAGCGCGTCGCGGTGTTCCTCGGCTCGAAGAACGAGGTCGATCGCGTGACCCGCTATCACCTCGAAGCGAAGAAGTGATCTCGAAAGAAAAAAATGCCTCAAGGGGCTTGTCAAGGCACTAAAGTAGTCCCTATAATTTCGTTTCTCCTGATGCCGGAATAGCTCAGACGGTAGAGCAGCGCATTCGTAATGCGAAGGTCGGGGGTTCGATTCCTCTTTCCGGCACCAATGAATTCAAGCAGTTAGCCCAGCCCTTACCGGCTGGGCTTTTTGTTTCCTGAATCCGTGTAAGTGCGGGTGTAAGTCTTTTTCAGCAATGGACGGCAGCCCGCGACGGCTCCCCCCACGTGACGGAATGTCGCACCCACGTCCCAGCGTTCGCCGTTTCGAGTGCCACCATCGCGCGGTACGCCTTGCGCCGGAATCGCCGCACGCGCCTGTAAAACCCGTCGCGGCTGACTTCCTGTGCCGCCGCAGCCTCTTTGACGCAGCGCGCGGGGTGCAGGTAGAAAATCAGAAATGAGATTTTGGCCGGGCTGTCGGGCTGCGCCGAAACCGCCGTGTTGAATAGCGAAAGCTGGGGACTCATCTGCGCGTCTGGCACGTCGCGTACCGGGCCGGGCTGCATCCGGGCAAGGATGCCGGGGGGCACCCGTGGAGCACCAAGATAGCGTCGCGAGCGGCACCATGCCGCCCAGCGCAAACAGAGCTCGTGCAAGTCGTTGTCGTTCAAGTTTTCCCGCATGACCGTTCCCCCTCGTTCGCGACGCGTTATGCGATTCAGCCTGACGTCAGACTAACGTACACCTCAGCCTGACAGGCTTTCGGGCTTTCGACTTGGGGACAGCTCTGCGTTTGTCGAAAGGCGGGGATCGGCCGATACTGTTGAAAAAGTCGCTGGCCGTCTCTATCGGGAGGTTTTCGGGTGTCTTCTTACCCTTGGCCGGGCTGCGCGAGCGGTTTGTAGGCCGATCTGAGAGGTCGATTTTCGCGCAGGAAAACTGAAAAATCCGCGCAGCGACTTTTTCAACACTATCGGCCAACAGCGGTCGGTCATAGTTGACCGCTTTCGGGGTTCCTGCTCGCTTTACAGGAACCCGGAAGGACGCCGGCCAGATGTCAACTTCCTGCACCGCGGCCCATTTCGCCGCCGGAGCCGTGGAGCATTTTTTTGCGATAAGAAATACTGGTCGAGCTTTACCTCGGAAGGGCGTATGTTGATAAGCCCTCCGAGCCAGACGGCCTTTTAGTCGACCGCGTGCGTAATCGTCTATAAACCCGTTGCAACCCGGAAGCTGGTGAGTTCTCCACGCCAACCACTGCGCCGCAGAAAACCTTCCCATGTCAGTGCGTCGGGATCGTTTCGCCGGCTCCACGTCAAGTCTCGTTCTGGCGCGTAGTACCCGTATTCGACCGCATAGGTAACCATTCCCACAAGTTCGCGCACCAGCCACTCATCGGCACCGAACGCGGGAAAGTGACGTAGTAATTCCTCGCGCGTATACGCTGAGGCGTAGTGCGCACGCCGGCCTGTTACGCGGACGAAGGTGTCCACAATCTCGCGCGCGGTCAGGACCTCACCGATCACCGGCAGGGTTTGGCCGGAATAAGACTCCGGCTCGTCAAATTGCGCCAGAACCGCGGGACCGGTTGCGGTCAGCGGATCGACAAATGGCACGGGCGTATCTGGCGGCAGATAGACGGCGAAGCTGAGGCTGTCGTCGGTTTCCGGCCGTGGTACGTAGTACTCAAGGAAGTTGCTGTAGAAAAAAGCGAGCTGGATGAAGGAGCTGCGCAGCGGCAGCGTGCGCAAGTATGCCTCCACCAAGGCCTTTTCGGTGAAGTGTGGCGCCCACAGGGTGCCCCCCGTGCGAGCCTCAACGTTTTCGAGGCTGCTCCAGACAATATGCTCCACGCCCGCGGCGAGCGCCGCATCAGCCAACTCGAGCCCCAGCGCCAATTCGGGGCGGCCCGGCGGCGGCACGGGCGCTATTGGCGGTGTCATCAGGAAGGCACCGTACGAGCCGCGCATAGCCGCGGCAAGCTCGGCTTGGCGACCCGCCTCCAACGGCGCGATGACGATCTCGGCGCCGCGCTGGGCCAGTTCGCGCATGGGTGCGCTATCTGCACTTCGTGCGAGAGCGCGCACGCGGTAGCGACCGCTATCCAGCAGGGCGCAGGCCACGCTGCGGCCTTGCTTGCTGGAGGCGCCAGCGACGGTGATCAAGGGCAATGGTGCAAAAGGCGTCATGAGACTCTCCATACAGGCACGCAACACGCGCGCCGACATGTGCAGTCTGGACAAAAAATGCTATAGAGTGAAATCGTCAATCTCTTGCTCTACTATCCATGCCATGGATACCAAACGCATAGACCTGAACCTGTTGGTCACCCTCGAAGCCTTGCTCGCAGAGCAAAACGTGACGCGCGCTGCCCGCCGCCTACACCTTAGCCAACCAGCGGTAAGTGCGCAGCTCGCACGCTTGCGCGACCTGTTTGGTGACCCGTTGCTGATCCCGGCGCAACGCGGCATGACTCCCACGGCGAAAGCCGACGAACTGCTGGCGCCCTTGTGCAATGCGCTTGATCAATTGCGTGCAACGGTGATCCAGCATGGCCATTTCGATCCCGCGCGGGCGCAACTAACTATGGCTATCGCCTGCACCGACTATCTACAGGCTGCGCTTGTGCAGCCGCTACTCCTGGAGCTTCGACAACAGGCGCCTGGTGTGCGGATAGCGTTGCGTATGCTGGACGTTCCGCAACTGCCAACGCAAATGGCTCACGGCGAGGTCGACCTCGCGTTTATGACGCCCAGTGACGCCCCGACTGGCCTGCGCAGCCGCCACCTGTTTAACGAACGCTACGTGATGATAGGCCGCCGCGACCATCCCAAGCTGCGACGAAAGCTCACGGTTTTGCAGTTCGCGCAGCTTGAGCATGTCATCGTGTCGCTACGCGGCGGCGACTTCGTCACGCCCGTGGACGACGCGTTGGCGGCCCTAGGCCTTCGGCGCAACGTGGTGCTGTCCGCGGCCTCCTTCCTGTTTGTGCTGGATATCGTGTCCCGCTCCGACCTCGTTGCTCTAGTGCCGCAACGGCTTGTGCGCGATCACACCGATGCATTGCGGATCGTAGAATGCCCGATTTCCGTTCCGGGCTTCGAGGTGGGCATGCTGTGGCATGAGCGCAGTCACGGACACACCGGCCATCGCTGGGTGCGCGAGATCCTTAGGGCGTTGGTCGCCGGGTGAGGCGGGTCTGCAAAGGGCGGGGCGGAACGGCCGTCTCACGGCGGTCTAAGCACGCGCGCAACGACTGAGTTGACAGGCAATCTGGTTAATTTGAATGACCCCTTTTCAGCGATCAGACTGAGGGGAACAATGTCTGTAACGGGTCGATCCGCGACATTCGAACCGCCCGCCAAAGCGCCTGACGTTCGTAAAAGTCCAAATCTTCAGGGCCTTCCTGGGCGCGCGATGCGAGTGGGCTACGGCGCGCCCTCGCGGCTCACCTTGGCGCGATGGCTCCGCGCAGCACTTCGATAACGGCGACGGCCTGAGCGTCTGTCAGGCCACCCGATGCAATCGCCTTGGCGTTGCCGATGGCATCGAACTGCCCGGCCTTGCCCTCACGCTGCAAACGGAACGCATCGGCGCTCGCGCGCACGATGGCCGCCGCGCCTTCAATGGGTAGGCCCACTTTTACAAGCGTTGCAACCTGGTTGAATTCGTCAGTCATCTAATCCTCGTCAATGAAAAATACCCGCGCGCCCACAATCGGTAAACGCGCAGGCGTCAAAAGGCGGGCCGCCGCCGTCGTGCCAGAATCAGCGGCCCACTATCCAGCCTACCAGACCACGAACGACGGTTTCAGCCGGTCGCGTCCGACACGGTGCGCACTTGCGCGCGCGCACGCGTGAGATGACTGCAAACCTTACGACTCTTTGTCGAAAGGCTCAAGTGAGTCTCGGGTAACCCTAATGCCAGTCCCGTTCAGGCGATAGACCTTGATTGCAACCGTGTAGGGGCCATTCTTGTTGCCAGGCCGCAGCGAGTGCAGGATTTCATTCCGCGCGTGCCGCACGCGACGCTCAAAATCACGGGCTTCGTCCGGGGTCTCGTCGCGCGCAACGCCGCACGCCCGCGAAACCAATCGGTTGAATGCCTTGCTCATCGACTCGCCGCGCTCCCGCTGCGCCGCCAGTGCCGCGCGCGCCTCGCCGCTCACGTAGAGCGAAACACGCGAGAAACCCGCCGTCTTGAGCATTTGGCGATGCCGCTTCATCCGTTCGTCAAAAGTCGAGTTCGTCATCTGTCAGCCCTCCGGTAACGTCTGCGGGCTGCCGTCTGTCCTGAGACGGTCGGCGGCCCTGCTGCACGGCGGCGCGGCGCTTCGTGACATGGTAGGGAGACAGCACCGCCGTTGCCGTCAACCGCACCTGCGCCCGTGGCTCTCCCTGCGCGGGCGTCCAGACGCCAACGGACAGCGAACCGCATAGCGCGATGCTGTCGCCGTCGCCCAGCGCCAGCAATGCGACCTTCGCGGTATCGGCAAAGCAAATCACATTCACGAACTGCGCTTCGCCGTCGCCCGTACCACAACGCAGCGTCGCCGTCACGAACGTTTTGCCGCTGCCGTTGCTCGCGGTACGCTGCTGCGGCTTGCCGTGCAAGCGGCCAGAAACCAAGGCGTCAATCATTCGGCCACCTCCACCGTTCCACGCTCGCGGACCACGGCGCACCAGACACCAATCGAGGATTCGCACGTCCATTCGAACACGAGCCATTCAGCCGTGCGCGCACCACCCACCAGCACCAGCGCGGGCCAGATGGCGCGCCACGGGCTGCGGTCGGCGCGCACAAACAGTGCGGGCAGGTCGCCGCTTGCCTGCGCCTGCGCCACACATTGCCGCCACCACATCGCAACGTCTCCGCGCGGCGCGCTCTTGACCCGTTTGCATTCGATTGCCCATTCGCTAATTCCCAGCAAGTCGGAATCGTTCGGATGCTGGCGGACTCGCCGCCGAACGTCCGCGCCGAGTTCATCCGCCAGCAGGTGTGCCAATTCGCGTTCGCCACTGCCGCCCTTCGTTCTGCTTGCCAATCCCATGCTCTGCGCTCCGCACGTGGTATCGCTCCACGCTGAAAATTACGTTTGTCCCAGGCGGCGGGGTCTCACAACACTCACACCCCTAAAGGGGTGTGTGAGTGATGTGAGAATCAACCCGCTCAAGACGCCTAACTTTGTGAGAGTTTTGAGTTTGTGAGTGGCCCCATCAGCGATGCCACAACCAGTCGCCGTCCGTGTCGTACCACTTGCCCTGCATCGCGAAAATGGCCTGCCTGGCCGCCCAGCGCCGCTGGTCTGGCCTGTACTGCGTCAGCTTCGGCGCGACGGCCTCAACGGCGTTCTCATGGCGTACACACGGCCTCGTCACAGGCGCGCCGCCCTTGCCGAAGTCGGGCGACGCTTTCAGTAGCGAGCCGACCGTTTCATACACAACCTGCTGCCGAGCGGTCGTGGGCGCTCGGATGGCGGCTGGCGGAGCATCGCCGCCGCTTGCGGGCACCACAGTGCAACTGGAAAGCTCGTCGCCGAAATCATCCATGCCGAATACCACCTCGCGCAGGTCGAAATACGCCTCGCTGCCGTCCACGCCGTCTTTCGCCTTGCTCACCAGCCAGCGGCGCGTGCCACCCTCGCGCTTGACTTCTAGCGAACAGTCGAGCGCACCGCGCAGGGCGCTATGGCCGCGCTCGCCCTTCGCCGGGTCTTTGCCGGAGTGATGAACCAACATCACCGCGCCACCCGTCAGGCGTTGCAGTTCGCCGCAGGCCGCCACCAGTGCGCCCATATCCTCCGGCGAGTTTTCATCGAACGCCGTCATCGAGCGCATCAATGTGTCAATCACCGTCAACCCGCCCCCGCCGCCAGCGTCCACAATGGCTTCGGCCAGGTCGGGCGTATCGGTGCGCAGGTCAACTTCCTGCGCCACGAAACGCAGCCGCTCGGGCACCTCGCCGCTGTGGCCTGCCTGCCAGGCTTGCAGCCGCTGGCCCAAACCGGCGCGCCCCTCCAGCACCACATAGACCACGGGCGCGCCACTGACGCGATAGCCAAACCACTCGGCGCTGCCCTCGGCAATAGCGCAGCACAGGTCGAGCACAAGAAAGCTCTTGCCACTGCCCGGCGGCCCGTACAGCGTCGCCAGCCCCTCGCGCGGCAGCACGCCGTGCACCAGCCACGACATGGGCGGCGCGGTCAGCAAGTCGTGCGCCGATAGCAGGTGAAAGCGCATTTCGGGGCGGCGCGGCCTCACCAGCAGGTCGGCCAGTGCTTCGTCGCCGTGTTCGTTTGCGTAGTCGCACGCATCGTAGTTCGGTGGCGCATCGTCGGACATTTGCACCCACCCGCCGCCAACCTCACGCGCCACACGTTCGGCGTCAGCCTCTTTGCCACGGTCGGGCACGCAAATGACTTGCGCGGCGGGATATTTCTCACGCAGCGCTGCTGCGACCTTCGGGAAACGGCCTATGCCTGCCGTCACCACTGCCGCCGCGTGATAGTCGGCACGCGCGCAGGCCCACGCCGTCCCCAGCCCCTCGCACACATACAGGCGGCCATCGGGTGCAATGCTGCCCGTGATGAACGCACCATCCTCGAATGGCGCGCCATGCAGGTTCAGCTTGCGCGCCTGCGCATCGGGTCGCGGTACAAACTGGAGCGTGCGCAACGTACCATTCGCGATGCTATGGAACGGCACCACCAGCCACCCCGCCACACGCAGGCCGCTTATCGTCAGCGGGTCATCGTCGGGCACCACGCGCAGCCCTTCGGCCACGCCGCCTTTGGCGCGTATGTAGGGGTGCGACTCGGGGGCAGGCGCATAGCCATCCCACAACGCCTGTGCGTCCGTACGCGGCCTGTCGGGCTTAGTCGGCTTGCTGGCGGGTCGTGTGACGCCGTTCGCCGCTGGCGGGCGTGGCGGCGCGTGGCCGTTCGCCTTGTTCGGGTCGCGCCAGCCTGCGGCGGTCGCTAGCTTGAACAGCGTGCCCTCACCGATGCCGCCATTCGGCTTGATGGAACGCCACACGGTACGGGTAGAGCGCTCGCCACCATAGTTCGCGCCCGTGGCGGACCATTCCACGAAATCATCCTCGCCCAGGCCCGCAGCCTGCGCGGCCATACCGATGCAAACCCAGTCATCGCGGGAGCAGCCAGCATCGAGCCACATCAGCGCATGGCGGGCGCGCATTTCGTCGGGAATCATGTGTTGACCCTCCACGAATCGCGTGCCGCCAGTAGCGCCACGCCCACCGGCAACGCGAAATGCAGGACGTGATGGAACGGCACGGGCGCGCGCGGCACTTCCAGTGGCCAGCCCATGCGGGCGAGTTCGGCGCGGTACTGCTGCACGCGCTCGGGCGTCAGCACATCATCGGCGGCGGCCTTCATGCCGTACTCCGCTTGGCGATGCGGGTGACCCAGCGCGCCAGTTTGCGGCGGTCGGGGCCAGACAGAAAATAGACGCCGCGCAGCACTTCGCGCCCGTCGCGGTCGAAAGCGGGAATGCGCGTGCAGGGAATGTCGAGCGCCAGTGCCCGAAGGTCGGCAATCAGGGCCGGGCCGTTGCTCGCGCCCGCGATGCCGTCGATTGCCTCACGTGTGCGGGCGCGTACACGCACCGCGTGGAGCACGCGCAAATGGCGAACGTTAGACGTACCGGCGAAGTCGGTGCGCGATTTGATTTGCAATCCTATAGAGTTGCCGTGTGGAATCGCGCTCGGCTTGCCGTTATGGGAGTCGGGTTCTTTTTTCACTTCGCGCCCCCGCTGCGGGTCAACCGCTCCAGCGAATCGGCAGGCCACAACAGACGCCCGCTTGCCAGCTTTATTGGCACGACGCCAAAATAGCTCCCCGTTTCGCACAGGCGACGGCGAATCGTGCCTTGCGTGATGCCCATGGCAGCAGCCAGTTCGGCAGTGGTCAGCGGCCCCGGTTCAACGGGCGGCCCGCGCGCGGGCGGTGTTTTGGCTGGCTCTGCCTCGCGAACTTCCGTTGCATTGCCTGGCACACTGCGCACCAGTTCCAGTGCCTGTTGCAGTCGCAGGTTCGTCTCCTCTGCGGCTTTCTTTGCATCGCGCAGGGTCGCCGTGAACTCGTGCATATTAGGGGCATTGCCGATGAGGGCTTGCATCGTGTCACCTTTCCGCATCTGCGGCATGGTTGAGTCACAATGCATTTAGGTGGCGGGAAATTTCCCCGCCAAGCAAAACAAAAAAAGCCAGCAAACCCTTACGGATACTGGCTTTTCGACTGATTTACCAATGCGCGGGGAAATGGCGGGAAAGCATTTCCCGCAGTTCCCGCGTTTCCCGTTATGTCACTTCTGCTTTTTTGCCCACCAGTCTTTGCTCTGCAACGCCTCGCGCCGCACCGTCGCCGGACTGAGGAAAAATCCGTGCGGTCCGCGAATGCCGCGCTGTTGCATTTTCTCTGCTACCTTCTGTGCATAACCGTTCACGCTGTTCCTCACTCCGCAAGCGGTATCTCGGTCGTAACATTCATCAGCGATGGCTCGCGCCACATCCTCCCAGCTTGCATGTTTCGCTGGGGCTTCGCCGCCGCTGGCCTGCGCGATATCGGGCTTAGGCCCGATTTCAAACGGCACATCGTATGCAGCAGCTAAATGCGCCCATTCATCGACCGTTATCCGGTAGGTCAGGTTTTGCGCTTCCGTGGCCTCGTAATCGTCGGCCAGCGGGTTGTAGGGGTCACGGGGAGTAATGCCCAGCTTTCGGCAAATAGCAGCCAAACAGGCTTTTGCACGGTAGAGCGCAAGCCCGCCGCCATTGCTCATTGCCATCATGGATTCGCCTACGGGCTCGCCGTCATCGGATAGGCCCGTCGCGTAGAAATCGACGGTCGGCGGGAATGCGTCCCGCGCGGCGGCAACGGCTATCACGACTTCAATGGCGTCATGCAAGCGCACATTGGTACAGCCGTGCGGGACTAGGATTGTCGTCGGCTTCTCGCGCGGCTCTGCGCGCTCACTTTCTGCCGCGTCACGCGGCGCGCTATTATCGGTATCGGCCATCGCCGTGTCTCCCACAAGACAGGGTTATTGGTCAGGCGGCGCGCTGCGCCCATCGCAACGCGTCGCCGCTCTCCGCCGTCAATACCGGTCGCACGGCGCAAGCGCGAAAACCTGCACTCGCTTTGCCCGTGACGAGGGCGGCCAGCCGGGTACTTCCTCGGGCAGCAATCCAGGGAATTCTTCGATATCGCCTACCTGCTCCAGTTCGTCGGCGAGACGCAAGACCATCGCCCACACGTCCGGGCGGCGTAACGTGGCCTCGGTCAGTTCGGCCAGATAGTCGTACTCGGGTCGCTCAAGCAGCGTCGCCAGGCCCGCTGCCTTAGCGATATCGCTGCCCGGCCCCCAGCCATCCGCCAGCGGCCCCGGATAAACATCAATATCGCACCCGTGCCATATCTGACTGGCTATCGGCCCGGCGAGCAGCCCACAGACGTGCACGCGAGTGTTGCGATTCATAAAGCGCCGACTGCACAGCGAAAGCTGCGACCGGATAAACCGCCATTCCTCCAGGCGGGAGCGATACGTTCCGCCAAACTCATCCGGTTCGTACCAGTCCAGGTAGTGGAGACCGGGAGGATCCGAAGCCTGGCACACGCCCCATAGGTCGGTCTGTATCACGCCACCTTTGCGGGATTCGATACTCCACTCTTCGCAGCCTTCTGGAGCGACAGCGACACGGTAAATAAACGCGCCGCCTAAGGCGTGGATTACCGCGTGTGCAGCTTCATGCACGCAGACAGCACGCCGCGTCGCCTTTGTGAAGTCGGACATTCATCCCCTCCTAGTTCAACGATGCTAGCGTTTTGCTAGCATTGTGCAGCAATCCTAACTAACAAAAACAAACGCTGACGCGCCGCCTGCCAGTTCTCACGCCGCTTCTGCTTCCTCCGGTGCGCGCTCAACATGCGATACGCCGCTCTGGCGGGCCTGCCACAGGTCATAGGCCGCTTGCCCTGCCAGCCATACGTCCGCCTTCCCGCCGCGCTCAACACCCAGCCACGCCTCAATGCGCAACGCCATTTCAGGCGAGATTGCGGCGCGCTCGTTGAGTACGCGCGAAAGTGCAACCCGGCTCACGCCAAGCTGGCGGGCTGCGTCCGTCACCGACAGCCCCAGCGCGGGCAACACGTCTTCGCGCAGCGTCGCGCCCGGATGCGGCGGGTTATGCATTCGCGTCATGCTGCTTCCTCAGTGGTAGTCCCGGTAATCGACCAGGATTGCGTGTTCGCCCTCAAAACGGAACGTCAGCCGCCAGTTGCCACTTACCCAGACCGACCAGTGGCCCGCCATATTTCCCGACAGCGGGTGCAGTTTCCAGCCCGGCACATTCATGTCCTGCGGTGCCGTCGCCACGTCCAGCCGCGACAGTTGCCGCCCCAGCTTCGCTGCGTGGTCTGCCCGGATACCGGCCTTGCTGCCGATGGCAAAGAATTTCTCCAGACCCTTATGGGCGAAGCTCTTTATCATGAATGATTGTATCGCGTGGCGTTACACACGGCAAGTTTCGGTTACTGTTTCGGTTACTGGACAACCCGCAGCCCCGTTTGCTGCGCGGCTCCGTCGAATTCGATTCCGGCCTGCTCCAGCGTCCACGCCTCAATTTTCGTGTGCCATACGCGCAGCAGGTCTAGCGGGCGGCGGCGGTAGTGCTTTTCAGCAAGCGCACTCGGCTTGTGCCCCTGAATCTGCGCCACAACGCCAACGGGGCATTCCACCCATTCGCTCAACGTGCCGAAACTGCGGCGCAGGTCGTGAATTGTCAGGTGCGGCAGGCCCGCCGCCACCAGTGCGCGATTATGCGAAAAGCGCGGCTCGGCAATCTTGCCATCCTCTGCCGTGGGCGATGAAAACACCCATTCGTTGCGACGGGGCAGCGCGGCAAGCACGCTGGCAAGGTATGGCGTCAGCGGGATATCGCGCCCGGTTTGCGTTTCCACCTTGTCCGCAAGGTGCAGCGAATTCCAGGCGAAATCCACGTCCACCCACTTTAAGGAGGCCATTTCCTCGCGGCGCGCGCCACAAATCAGCGTCGCTTGCAGGTAGGCGCTCGCCACGGGGTTATCAAGTTCGCGGACGGCTTTGAACCATGCGCGCAACTGTTCGCGTTGCAGCGAACCGCCCGCCTTCGCCTTGCTCTGCGGCACCAGCCCCGTCACTTTGGGGGACTGCCACGCGTCCGCGCCAACGATGCCCGTGTAATCGTCGTGCCCTGCACTCCAGCGAATGAACGCTTTCAGCAAGCGATACGCGTGCGCCGCGTTCGTCGGGCGTTGCGCCGTCTCCATTTCGAGCCAGGCCGCCACGCGCGCCGCCGTCAGGTCCGCCAGCCGCAAATCCATCAGCGATGCGAGCGGGCCTGCGGTCGTTTTCGTGCCTTTCTTGGCCCGCTTGCGCGGCTCGCCACCGGGCGACGCCAGCGCCTCATGGTCAGCCAGATAGCGCGCGCTGCGCGGCTTTTTGGTCTTTGGGGAAATCGCCGTTCGCAAATGCTCCAGATAGGCGGCCCACGCCTCGCACACCATCGCGCCGTCACGCTGTGCGGCAGCCCGCCCCGCTTCGTAGGTTTCGCGCGCGGCCTGCTTCGTCGCAGCCTTTTCGACGCGCGGGTCGTGGCCTGCATCAATCAGGCGTTGCAGGCGGCGCGCTTCCTCGCGCGCCTGGGAAATATCCCAATCTCGCGGCTTGCCGATGGTCAGACGAAATTCGCGACCGTCACGCAAGCTCGCCTGGAACACGTAGGACTGAGCTCCCTGCGCGGTCGCGCGCAGCGCCAGCCCCGGAACCTCGGAATCCCATAAGAACGCCTGGGCCTTGCCCGGCTCGCAGGCGAATTCCCGTACCCGCGCCGCCGTCAGTTTGATTCGTGCCATATCCGCTCCCGCCGCACTTACAACGGGCCGCCCATCGGCCATGTAAGTGTGGGTGTAAGTAGATTATAGCAATGTCACGCCATCTGACGCCATGCCAAGGTTTGCGACGAATTCAGCTACTCCATTGTTTTTAATGGTTTTTTATCGCTTTTCCACCATACCTTGCCACCCCGCTCCACCCCATCTTTTGCGCATTCGTAATGCGAAGGTCGGGGGTTCGATTCCTCTTTCCGGCACCATCAAGTTTCAAGCAAAAAGCCCAGTCCTCGCGACTGGGCTTTTTGTTTTCTGGCGTCTGTGTAGGCGCTGTGTAGGCATTTCACGTCAACTAGATGTGTTTTCGGACGGCCAGGTTCTCGAATATTTCACGAACTGTCGGTCGAGCCTAGCCTGGTGCATCTGGCCGAGTTTGACCCTGCTCTGCCGTTTGCTTGTCCGTCGGCTGAATGGCCGCCTTGAGATGGGGATGCGACACGGCGTCCTGCCGGCAGGATCGGGAAATCTGCCAGTGCCGACAAGTGGGGCCAAGCCGATTTCTATCGAGCATGCACGCTGCTCGCCCGAGGCCATCGTTGACGCGTCCGTGCATTGAAGTCATTGATTAATCGGCTGATCCAGTCGTGCAGTAGTGAGCAAACTTTTCTGCGGAGAGCGCGAAACCCTTCTGCCTGGCGAGTTCCCAAGGACGTTCGCATTGGTGCGTGGATTCACACCAGGAATACCCAGCCGATCCAATACAACCATGTGCATCGCGATCTGCACCGACAACGGGTGACGGGCTGCTGGGCGGCGAGGCCGCGCAAGCGCTTAGCAAGCATGTCAGCGTGACAGTGGCCCAGCAAAGAGAAAAGTAGTCTCGGCGCATAAAATGAGTCCCAGATTTGTGTGACGTCGGATTTTGGTCTTTTTGCCGTTTCGCTTGTGGGCTAACCGGCAGCGAGCCGCTGCCGGTTCCGACCGCGCTCGATGCTAACGGCCAATCTGCTGTATCCCCGCCAGTCGCCAGGCCGGGTCGCCATGTCCGTGGCCCACGATGTTCCAGACCTCCTCGAACGGCTGCGCCGTCTGCGCGTCCTCGTCTTCCCGCATCTGGCCGTGAAAGCGAAGGCTAACCAGTGTTTCGCTGCCATTGTGTTCCGTGCTCAACAATTCCACGTCCAGCTGCGTGATTTCCGTATGGCTCGGCTGGTTGCCCCGATCTTCCAGGTCCCGCTTGATCACCGCGAACATTTCCGGGGTTGTCAGTTCGAAAAGGTCGCCTTGTTCGTTCTGGTCCCAGGCGCGTTGCAGACGCAGGAACAAGGTCCTGGCCGATGCCAGCAAGACCGCCTGATCAAGCCCGACAGGCAGCCCCGGCCCTGTCGTTGTTTGTGCCGCTGCGGCGGAATTCATCGCTGTGCGCGGCCAGGCACCGAAATTCGTCTCAGGCGCCGCCTGCCCGCTCTGATTCATGAGCCAGGAGCCGTTCATGCGCTGCCCGTTCGCCGCGTCGTGCCCATAAGCGAGATCCGGACGGCGCCGGTTGGCAATGAAGCGGAACAGCATGATGCCGGCGACAATCACGAGGCCGATCACCACTACGTTCGACAGCATCTGGGCCAGCCCTTCACCCAGCCCCAACGACGACATCAGCGCGGCAATGCCGAGTCCTGCGGCCAGGCCGGCGAGCGGGCCCATCCAGCGGTTGGCTGGCTTCGCGGCAGCGGCCGCCGGCGCGGCCTGCTGCGCCGGTTGAGCTTGCTGGCTCCGTTGGCCTTGCCCGGAGGGCGACGCCGTCTGCGACTGGCGGCCGACACTACTACCACCGCCAATACGCTTCGCTTCGGCATGGTTGGATGCGACAGTGCCCGCGACGAGCACTAGCGCCATGGCCAGTACAGCGGTACCGCGCGTCACGACACGCGCAAGGCGTCGCAACTGATTGATTGTGTGCGAATACATAAGAATCTCTTTCGTGTAGGACAGAAACTCGCGAAGGTCGCCCGAACGCGTCTTTCCATCGCGGACCGCAAATAGCGAGCAATACCGCTCGTACGATGCCACCGTAGCCGTGCATGCATGGCTTGCTTAGACGGCATCAGGCTCAGCGCTCCAGGTGCACTCGCGTTGACTCGCGCGGCGCTTCGCGAGGCGCGCCTGGCGCCTGCGGACGATCGAAGAAACGGCACGGGCAAGCGCGAGATCGAGGGCGCCGCGCCAGTCTTTCGCAATCGACGTCACCACGACCGGATTCGCACCGGGCACCTGCACCTGCACCTGGCAACGCTTATCGAGTCCGCGGCGCGGGCCGTTGACGTCGGAGAGATTGACGGTGGCCCGGGAAACCAGCCAGGCCATCCGGCGGAACACAAACTGGGTGCGTTGGCGCGCGAAGCTGCGCAAGCGTGCAGCTTCAATGTCGCAGGACTTGAACAGGACTTGCATGAGACCTCCATCAGAAACAGAAAGAAAAGACGGGTTAGCGAAACAACGACCGCCGGGGCGGAAGCCTGTGTGCTTAGTCGTTGAAACCAGTTTATCGGTTTAACGCGCCATTACAATCCCCTTTCACCCAATAAATACTTGTCGCGTCTGCAACGTCACCCCAGTGGGCGCAAAGCAATTACAAACGACAAAACGCCGGAGCGAATGACGAATTCGCGCCGGCGCAAAAATGCAATGAAACGCTAATACTGGAAGGGGATGGAATGCCGGTCTGCGCGGCTGAATGCAGGCCCGGTTTTGCAGACGATGAAGCGGCGACGATGCCGCTCGCCGGAGCTCACCGGGCCGGGCAGTTGAAAGCGCCCGGCCATCCGGCTGATAGCCCATCAACTTCCTTTGTAGATCGAATGATCCGAGGCCACCTGGGTCGGTGCGCCGGAAGCGGCCGAGCCCGATTTCACGCCACCGTGGCCACTGAGTGCCTGCTGAGCCGCCACGCTTTTCAGCGCGCCCTGGAGGTGCGCCGGGTAGTGCGCGTCACTGTGGTTGCGGTCGTAGCCCGCCTGCTGCAACTGGACCAGTTCCGCGCGCACCTGCTCGCGGGTGAGGGGGCCGTTGCTGCTAGCGGATGCCATCGTGGGCAGAGCGAGGACCGAAACGAGTGCGATAACCGGAATGAATGTTTTAGACATGGTTAATTCTCCAATTTAAATTTCAGAAACAGAAAATACTGGGTTAGCGAAACAACGACCGCCGGGGCGGAAGCCTGTGTGCTTAGTCGTTGAAGCCAGTTTATCGGTTTAACGCATCATTACAATCACCTTTCACCCAACAGATACTTTCCGCATCTGCAACGTCATCGGGGTACCTCGCGGCGCAAAGCAATTACAAACGACGAAACGCCGGAGCGAAACGAATTCGCGCCGGCGCAAGAATGCAATGAAACTGTCGCTAATACTGGAAGGGGATGGAATGCCGGTCTGCGCGGCTAAGTGCAGGCTGCCGTCACGCGCGTTCGTCAGGCCGCTGGCCGCGACCTGCGCAGTCGTGGTGGTCTCGTGCAAAATCCAGGCCGGTGTTGGTTATCGCCGCAAGACGTTATTCATCGTGGCCCGGCGTCCTGCAACTACGCGCCATCGAATCGCACTCAGTTGGGCGCACTGCCGGACAGCGGTGCGGCAGCCTACAGCAAAAGCAGCGTTGCCGAGACGACGCACGTCGGCACGATGGCAGCGAGCAACAGGCCGAGCAGGCTGACTGACTCATCATGGAATCCCTTGTGCACGATGGCGAGTCCTGCGGGATTCGGCGCGTTGGCGATCACTGTGAGACCGCCTCCAGCCACTGCGCCGGCCAGCAGCATGTACTTCGCCTGGTCCGGAAGGCCCGCGATCAGCGAGCCGAGATAGGTAATCGCCGCGTTGTCCATGATCGCCGTCAGGCCAAGCGCGCCCGCATAAAGTGCGTAAGCATCGAGCGATGCGACGACCGGCTGCAGCCACCATCGCTGCAAACCCCCGAGCACGACCAGGCCTCCGAGAAAGAATGCTACCAGCAGGCTCTCGCGCAACATCAGCGGCGACTGGTACTGCTCGTATGCCTGCGTGAAGCCCAAAAAGAAAAGCAGGAGGCCGATGAAGATAACCGGGTGATGGGCCGACAGCACCACCGCGACGAGAAAGCCGGTGTGTATCAGCGTGACGCCCGTCGGAACGGGAACCGCGGCGGCGGGCGCGTCGTTGCGCTCTGCGTGCTTCGGGAGCTTGCGGTGCATGAATAGCAGCAAGCCTGTTGCGTTGACCAGCACGGCGATGGCGGCCTTCCAGCCAAACTGCGCCGCCATGAACGCGCTGTCCCATCCCCAGGCGGCGGCAACCATCAGCACCGGAGGCGCGGCATAGGCGGTCAGCATGCCGCCGACCGACACGTTGACAAACAGCACCGCGAGCGTGAGATATTTCCAGTGTTCGGCGATCGGCGACCTGAAAAGCCGGTCTCGCAGGATCAGCGCTGCCAGCGTCATTGCGGCCGGCTCCGTGATGAACGAGCCGAGCAACGGAACGAGGGTCAGGGAAAGCCAGATGACGCCTGTTTCCGTCTTGACGGGAAGGACACGCGCGATGTGCGACACGAGCGTCGTGACCGCGTCGAGAATGGGCCGGCTCGCGGCGATCACCATGATCACGAAGACAAACAGGGCTTCGGTGAAGGAGCGCGATTCAGCATAGGCCACGGCCTGCGCAGAACCGGCCAGCGCGACGATAGCCAGACACAGGATCAGGGCCCAGAGGCCGAAGACGACTTCCACTTCGCCGAGAAAGTGAAACAGGCCCGCGTGGTGCGGGTGCCGGTGGGCCAGAACCTCGAAGCGTTTCGCAAGGAGCGTATGGAGCAGGGCCAGTCCGAAGATGACTGTGCCGGCGATTTCAACTGAATGTGGCATGTGTTCGCTTTGAATGGCGATGGAACGGACTCTGGAACGCACGCGGTTGGTGTTGCCGCCGGCCGGATCGCTGGCCTCGCTTTTAGGCAGCTCTCAGCGTAGCCACGACATCGTGCCGCGTATCGGTATCGACGCGGGCAAGCAGCCTGACCGTGTGGAGGCCGATCCTGAGCGCGTCGACTTCGAGAAAGTTTCCGGAGGCCGCCATGAGGTTTGTAGTGCAAATTAATTGTGTCAATCGAGAATTCTGGCGACAGGGCCGAGCGGCGCCTGGAATTCGTTGAACTCAAATTCTTATCGAGGGGCTAGCCGGACTCGATCGCCAGTTGACAGTTTCATTTGATCTATGAGGGTTGGCGGCCGAAATTCCCCTCGATTCTGCGGGTGAAGCATGCGCGGCAGCAATTGGCGTGAGGCGTCTAACGCGCTCAGCCATTCACATCTGATCGCCTGGCACGGACCCGTTGTTCAATGGAGTGTTACTCCGGCATCGCCGACGAATGGTGATTGAGGATCTTCCACTCCCCATCAACCTTCTTGTACACGAATGTATAGCGCGCATGCACCTTCTGATGCTTGCCGTTCTTCACCAGGTCGAACGTATAGACGCCCGTGTCCAGCGCCGAATCGTCGCTCAGCAAGCGGATCTCGCGGAGGTTGATCGTACCGTGCGGTTTCAGCTTCAGAAACTTCACGAAATAGTCCTTGATGCTGGCGGGGGTCGTGCGGACTTCATTGGAAACCGTTGGCTCCAGTACGGCATCGGGTGCGTACAGCCTGGCAACGGAGTCGGCGTCGCCCGTTGCGAGCGCCTCATTCCACCGATCGAACAGCGACGCGATTTCAGCTTCGCGCTGATTCGTCGGCGCCACGGCGATTTCGCGATAGACCTGCGGTACGAGGGCTTCGCCTGCAAACACGCTAGTGCTGAAAACAACTGCGGCGGCGATCAAAATCTTCTTCATTTTTTGCGTTCAATCCATTTAAATGAGAACCAACGAGGAGTCGGGAAACTACAGCCACCAGGCGCCTTAGGCTACAAGGGAACCTTTCAGGTATCGCCGCCTGCCAACGGCCAGCCAGCTATGTCGTCAGTCGACCTGTCCGGGACGTATTGTGATATTACACCCAAAATTGATGCATTCGTCAACTATGACGTTAGAGGAAAGTTTTAGCCTCGTTGTTCGCAAACGCTTCGCGCGAACAGACGCCTGATGACGTTGCAAGCGCGGAAACTCACGCGTCGACGCGCACGACGCAACGCTACGACCAACATTCGAGCGCGATCCAGTTTGAAGAGGTTGAGCGGATTTCTTTATAGAAGTGGACAGATATTCAGCGTCAAATCCACGCCGGACTTCCGCCATTCGATCGTGCAAATCGAATGTCTCTTGATGGCCGGACGCGGCTGACGTGACAGGCCGCATTCCTCGAAAGGTCGCGAAACAAGCCCTCTACGACATGACAGATCGCGCTTCTCATTCGGATCGCCGCTGCTCTTCGAGAATCGCCTGAATGCGCCGGTGCGGTGGTTGTGGGGTCGTTTGCAAAGGACAGCGCAGACCGTCTCTCTGATATCGACCTGGTAGTCTTTTGTCTGGAAGGCGCAGGACATTCGTTACTTCAAACGATAATCAAGCAATTCGCGCCGTCGAAAATTCTCTTCACGTTCGACGGCATGCACGATTTGGACAGAGTGATAGATCGCCTCGCTAATGCGTTCCAGAACGCATTGTTGACAATCCAGCCCGCTGTGTCGAACGACCGAAAGGGCCGGGCCCGGACGGTCGACCTGTGTTGCTGCGGTTGCGCCGCAGCATCGCCGCCAACTTCCGTAGCCGACCCACTTCCGACGTCAGGTCCGGCGTTGCGCCAGTGGCCGTTTCCACGTGGACAAGCGGCGGTCAAACTCTTTGTTCGACCATCGGCGGTCGGTACGTTCTACTCCTGTAGACTGCCGCAATGACCCAAGAAATCGATTACCTCAATCCCAGCCTTCCTTCTGGCCTTCGGCGCGTGTCAATGCCCGTGGTCGATGCGACCCCCACAACGCTTGATGGATTCGGCAGGCTTGTAGCAGACCCGAGCGAGTGTTCGATCGAGATTGTGCAGTGGCCGGCAGTGGGTGCAAGGCCCGTTGACCCTGGAACCGGTGATGAGGCAGGCACGACCGAAGGCACATTTGTGAGCGAATGGCGCGGGGACATTCTGTACGGTCGAAACGAGGCTGTGGGCGGCAACTACATCCTTGCGTACGCAGTGGAGCCTGAAGCAGCCCGTGACGACAACACCAATGTACCGGAGCGCATGTTGCTTTGGCACGCGAACTACCACCCAGACGGTGGACAACTGTTCTTTCCTCTCGACCATCGCCCGTTCTACGTTCCCCTGGCGCTCCCGGGGGACGACATAGCGCCAGAGAAGTTCGTGTGCTTTCGCTTTGATGGACAGCAGGGCCTCTACATCCATCCAAACATCTGGCATGAAGGTGTGTTCACTCTCGAAGGAACCCAGCGGTTCTTTGACAAGCAGGGCGCCGTCCACGCGCGCGTCTCTGTCGACTTTGCCCGCGAGTTTGGTTGTCTCCTCGAGGCACCGATTGCCCGCGACGCCCAACCCCTTCGAGGCGGCGGCCTACAGCTGTAGCGCGAAGGGAACACCCGCGCCCGACGGCGGACATACGTCCTCGGTTCGCCAGTATCGCATCCCTTTATGAGAGTGATGAGGCGCGCGCCACGCGCACGAAGTATCCCTGAAATTAACGGACGTCACCGACAGGCGAACAACGTTAGTCATCGTTCGTCAGGAAAACTGCGAAACGACGTGTCGATTCGAACGTGGAAAACGCAATGACCAGGCCGACGGTGATCGGCACTGCGAGGAAGGCGCCCGCGATGCCCCAGATCGACGACCACACCGCCAGACTGATCAGGATCACCGCGGGGCTCAGATTCAGTGAGCCGCCCATCAGCCACGGGTCGAGGAGATGGCCGACCACGAAGTTCGCGAGCGTGAGCGAGATAAACAGCACGATCGCCGCGTTCCACTGGCCGAACTGCAGCGCGACGAGCAGCGTCGGCACCGCGACCGAGATCCACGAGCCCGCATACGGGATGAAGTTCAGTAGGCCGGCCAGCACCGCCCACAGCTCCGCGAATTCGAGTCCGACGAGCCGCATGCAGATCCAGCTCGCGATGCCAAGGATCGCGCCGAGCAGGGTCTTCATTGCGAGATAGACGCCGATCTTCGAGTTGATCTCGTCGATTACCGACACGATCCGCGTCGAGTCGCCCGCGAAGTTCACAAGCTTGCGGCGGTATTTCGCGTGCTCGATGAGAAAGAACGTCGCATAAAGCAGCACGACGATGATCGCCGCGAGCAGCGACGACACCGACGACAGCGTGGCGGTTATGATCGCCTGCACGTTGACGCTCGCTAACAGGTCGCGGCGGATCGCAGCCCAGTTGGCCTCCGTTTCGATGTGCAGCAGCGCGGCGAACTTCGTAAACAGTACGAGCAGCGTCGCCTCGTACTTCGGCGCGACGGCCATCAGCCGGTCCCTGTCGGACAGCAGCAGGTCGACCGACAGGTAGACCGTGAAGAGCATCAGCGTCGCAGCGATCGCGTGGCGCAGGCCGTCCCGCAGGCGTGCACCGAGGTAGGGAATGCGGCGCAGCAGGTTGGCGAGACCGAAGACCACGTACGTCGCGATGATGCCGAACGCAATTGGCACCAGCACGGGGCGGCCGACATACAGTCCCCACCCGAGCAGTGTGGCGAGCACGGCCGCACATGTGCATTTCAGCAGACCCGGGTTCATGCGTTTCCTCGCGAGCAGCGCTGCCTGGCGGGTTGTGGGCCGCCGCGTCAGTCGCAGCGGGACTTTTCGTCGGGTAGCGTCGGGTCGGTGGTGCGGCGCTTGCGCCGTCCTCGCCACAGCAGGCTGACGACGAGCGCGACGACACCCGCGCCGATCACGATCGCCATCGCAGCCGGCAGGTGCGAGCGGACCCACGGCACGTTGCCGAAAAAATACCCGGGACCCGCAAGTGAGCATATCCAGATCACCGCGCCGCCGGTCGCGAAGCGCACGAAGCGGCGAAACGGCATCTTCGTCGCGCCGGCGAGCGCGGGCGCGACCGCCCGGACGATTGCGATGAACGGAGAGTACAGCAGCAGCGCGGCGCCGTGACGTACGTAGAGCGCGCGCGTTCGCGCAGTCACCTTGTCGATCCAGCCGCTGCGCTTCGGGTTCCATACCGACGCGACGGCACGTGCCAGCGCATAGTTGAACACTTTTCCTGCAACCGCGGCCGCGACCAGCAACGGCGCGAGCCACACAGGCTGCAGCACGCCGACGGCAGCGAGCGCGCCGGACAGGAACAGGAGCATGTCCGCGGGCAGAATGACGAGCGGCAGTACGCCGACACTGCAGAAGACGATCGCCCCGAGGATTGCGTAGGCCAACGGCCCATGCTGGACCAGCAGCGCTTCGAGGTCCTGGTCCAGTTGCAAGACGAATTGCACGAACGTGGCCATGTGTGCCGGCTACGTGTCCGTTGGTGGAGGGGGAAGTATAGCGGCAAGCGCGCAGCAGTCCCGCGCTTCGGCGAAGCGCTCTACAACTCGCTGGCCGAACCGAGACAACTGATGGTGGTGAAGTCGGCTGAACATAACGACTGGATGGGCCGCGTCGACGAAACCTGGTGGCGGGAGGCGATCGGCTTCCTGCTCACGCCTTCGCATTGAAATATGAAAGCACGCTCCGTCCCGTCGAGCTGGAAACGCTTCTATGTCCTCGATGCGAAGAGCAGGCCTGTCGAGGTGTTCGACCGCGGCAAGTGGTCGCGCTGGATGACTGAGAACGAACTGATCTTCCGCCGCACGCTGCTGGACGAATCCGGCGTGACGGTCACGACCCGCTTCCGCGGTGTGTCCGAACCGAAAACCGGCGAGGTTTCGCTATTCGTGACGCGCATCGCCGGAATGGAAGCGCGAGACAACACGAGCTACGGAGCACGTATGCTCGATGAGGCGCTGGAGCAGCATGAGCGCATCGTGCAGAAAATCCTCCGGATGCTGACCGCGCGGTGATCGCCACAGCGCGACGATTCTCCGCGAGACGCAAATGCCACAGAAGGCGCAAGGGCGTGTAGATTAGGATCTTGTTGCGACCCGCCACTGTGTCTTCGAATCGGTCGCCATCCGAACCAGTCCTGAAGTTGCACAGGAGCCGGCATGAACACGAAGCACAGCAAGAAAGCTCATCTCGAAGCCGCGGCGTCACACCACGAGCAGGCCGCGCGACATCACCGCGAGGCGTCGCGGCATTTCGATGACGGTCAAGACTTTGCCCACGCCGCACATCAGGCGATGATGGCCCATGGCCATACGTTGCATGCGATCGATCAGGCACACGACGCTGGCGCGCACAGCGCCAATACGCCATCAATAACGCCTCCATCGACCGGCTCAGGCGCAAGTGCCGCGGACGTGGCAAAACATCATGCGGCGGCCGTGGAGCTTCACACGCAGGCGGCGCAGCATATGCGCCACGCCGTCAAGCTCTTCGATCAGGATCGTAGCGCGGCCTCCCACGACGCACAGCTAGCGCTCTCCCTTGCACTGCGCGCTTTGTCCCATGGCAACGAAGCAGCCAGACTATTTGTCAAGCTCGCTGCCAGTGGTGCATCGTGAGTTAAGGCCGGTTGAATTCAAGCCAGTCACAACTTATTTGGTGGAGTATTCGGAGTGGTGCGGTATCCGCTTATACCGATTCTTGAGCGCACCGAAAGCTGAATCGCTTTCTGCACGGCATGCACGCCGTACAGCACCAGGTTGTCGCGCGGATCTACGGTCGTGGGCCTGCCGCAAAGATCCGCGCATTGATAGGTATGGCGCAATCCAGCGCGCCACTCGCGGCTAGGCCTTTCGCTCCACTCAGGTGAAGCCGGTAAGGAAAGGTGCTCAACCCGCGTAGCGCTGAAACTGGCTCGTTCAACTACACTTCGTCGCCTGAGCGGACGGGCAAGGAGGAACGCGCTGGTCATCTGGGAACGAGCTGTAGATGCGGTGCTGTACGCGCTTAAACCGAGACCGCTAAAAGAGCCGCTGATGGATGTTGGATTCGCTCGTTGACAATGAGCTCAGGACTCAACTCTTGTTTGTTGAACGACCCAAACTGGGCCGAAACCAGAAGTTCCTCTCCCTGCTCGCGCGAGGCCACGCAAGTACTAGTGCATGGTATGCGTGACGTGGAAATAGATTTCAGGCGCCTCATCGCGCCCCGCCCTGCGCTTCGCTGTCCGACGCATCAATGCACGCATATGCGACCCACGTACGAGATTTGCCGAAACCACCGCATTGGCATCGCGGAGCGCAGTGGCCAGTTCGTGCGCAAATACGCGTTACGCGTTGAAACACCGCCAGCGCTCCTTCATTTCCTCTACCACCCGTTGCGAATAGCCAGCGAGCGAGTCACGACAACCATTTGCGGTATCGCGCTCGAACAACTCATCCGCTATCCGCTGCGCCGCCGTTTGCCAGTTATCCCGATTCGCCGGTTCACCAGCCTCGGTGGGTAGTTTCGCATCGCACACTGGGAGCGCCATTTCGTCGGGCAAAGTCATCCCAGATGTCCCGCGCCACGCCTGCAACACGATCCGTAGCACACCGAAAGTCACGCGCGACAGCCGGCTCAGCACTCTCGCGCACCGCGAAAACAGAAACAGAAAGGCAAACCATTCGGCGCTGATCGACCACCACACGAAGTTCCAGCTCGCTTCGCGACGAAACATCGGCCGACGAACACCAGAAACGTCACCAGATACAGCGGATACACGCGCGCAAACCGCTTGACGATAAACGATCGATAGTCGACCCAGCCGAACGCGATCGCTCGCGAAGGAAGATACGTATAGGCAAGGATGAAGCCGCGCAGCATGAAAAAGATGTCAACACCCCAGACCCGGTTATCGATGAGTTGCACAATGCCCCGTGGCAGCCCCCTTCGTTGTCGGCAAAGTGATGAACGACGGCGAGCAACGCCGCGAACGCACGCAGCCCAGTCAGGCCGTAGATCTTTCGCATTGAATTGCCCGGCGATCACGCAAGTGAGCACGACGCAGCGCCAGGTAAAAGAGGTGCGGCCACGCGATGCGCGGCTCCCAGCGGCAAATAGTGTTGATGCAACGATGTTGCGAGACAGACCTACCCGCCTCGCGCAGCCGGCCTTCGGTATCGGCTGTTTGCAGACTGATGCGGGTGTGGTTGCCGGTTCGCCCGACAACGGGTGAGAGGCCGACGGCAGCACGGCAATTGCATCGTATAAGTTCGCCGCAACGCGGTGTGTGCGCTAACACCCCACTTGATCGGTAAGGTCTCGAGGGTGCGCCGACGAGTCGCTTCGGGCCTGATACAGCCGTTTGCGGTCAGCGTTGCGCCGCGTCCGGCGCGATGTCGCGGCGCAACGCATGGCCAGCCTGGTCGGGAACGTGGAGCGGGTCGTACGACCGTGGCATCGCGAGGTTGCGCGCAACGACGGTATCGGCCTGTGCGCTCGGCTGCTGGCGTGGCGCGCCGTATGCGGCTATCGCTTGCGCGGGTGCCGACGCGAACCACAAGATCCTGCCGGCGCATTCGATGCCAACCTGACGTCCGTTCCAGTAGACAGCGTTTTCCATCGCGACCTCTCCCCGAACATGAAGAACGTCATCATCCGCGCTGCGCCTCGCGTGTCCGTCTGCCAGCGCACGTCGAGCCATCAGTAGTCGCTTCAATCATAGGTGGCCCGGTGCGCTGCGCATGACTTGTCACCAAATGAGGTCCTTTTGTCACAGCAATGCGGCAATGAGTTTGCCAACTCCGGTCAGTCAGTTGATTAACGACCAAATCTTTAAATAGTGTTTTGCGCGGTCAACGCGATGGGGAATGGGTCGTTTACCAAGAATTAGACTGCGAGTTATGCAATCGGCAAATTGCGTCCGTTCAGTTCAGGAAAAGCGAAAAACCTGTCGATGCGGCAATGCACAAGTTTGTCACGTTTTAGTCATGCAACAACGTTAGATGCAGCGCGGGGACAATATCGATCGGTCGTGCTGAAGCCTACGCTGGGCAAGGCTCAGAGGGACTGGCAGAAGGAGCGGGAAGGAGATGATTTCGCGCTGGCAATTAAGCGGATCAAGCAGACCGCGAAACGCAGGCAATAGTCAGACGATAAATTTTATTCAATCCCTCCGCTGGTGTGTCGGCTTGTGCCGTTAAAGCAACAGAGTGTGTATGACTCGCATCGGACACTGGTGCGATGCAGGGAACGAGGCCGATAATCGATTCGCAAAGGAGAAAGATCATGGATGCCAAACCACCGAAGATTCCGACCCCGGACAAAGTTCTTTACCCGGATCCGGAACCTGTGGCCGTCGAGTTTTTGGGAGCCGAGCTGCCCGAGCATGTTCGCGCTTTCTTTGACGAACAACGCAAGTCGTGCGATCCGAAGTAACGGACCCTTGGCGCGGTGCAGCATTCGCGCTCGCTGATTTCACGTGCGGCGAATGCTCGCGCCCTCATTACGCGTCCGACATCTCCGTCATGACGTTGGATCAGCTCGCCTGAGCACAGCAGTTGCACGGGGCCACGCGGCTCGAGCGCCTTCATACGCGCGTCCTTCTCTCGCCCACTTCGCCCCGACGATCCGTGTGAATCGACCCGGTGCTCGCAGGTTGCGGCGCATCATTTATTCTTCTGGTTTTTCCGTCAACGGCCGCCCGGCCACGTCCACCTCATGAATCATTTGCATCGCCTCGGCGCGTCATGCGCGCTCGTCATCGCCGCCGCCTTCGCCTTCTCGCCCGCCCCCGCCCTCGCCGACGGTGACGACACCGCGCTCACGAGCCTGATCGCGCTGGTTTCGCAGCGCCTTGCACTCGCGGAACCGGTCGCACGCTGGAAGTGGGCGAACCACCGGCCGATCACCGATACGCCGCGTGAAAACGCGCTGCTCGCCGAGGTGGAAAAGCGCGCCGCGGCGGCAAACGTCGACCCGGCGTTCGCCCGCGCGTTCTTCCAGGATCAGATCGATGCGAGCAAAGACGTGCAGAACGCGCTCTTCGCGAACTGGCGTCGCACCCCGCCACCGCAAGGTCCCGCACCCGATCTCGCAACCAGCACCCGACCGCAGCTCGACAAGCTGACACAGTCGTTGATGGCGAGTCTGGCGCGCGTGCAGCCGCTGCGCGCGGCGGACGATTGCCCGTCGCGGGTCGCGCAATCGCTGGCTAACTGGAAGGCGCTGACGCGCTATGACTCTGCGCATTCGAGCGCGTTGACGCACGCACTAGGTCACGTATGCGAGACGGGCGGAGTCGGCGCCACCGGCTGATTCCGGTAACGCCACGGCGCGCGCACGTCGCATAAGCGTCACGCGACGATGCTCGACTCAGGGCTGTCACGCGACACGCTCAACGGCGTCACGCGCAGGCCTCGCGCCAGATGGCTTTGCAGGATACGGTACGTCGAGAGTTCGAACGACCCAGCCAGCGTCGACGCATGCAGTTGCGCCGCCGCGACGAGCGACGGCGCGTGTCCGAGGTAGCGCCAGCGATCGACCACGTGGAAGATACCCTGCGCGTCCTCACGCTCCTCGAACACGATGGGCCCCTCGAACGGCCACGGCGCGTTCGCGGGATCGCTCTTCGTCACGCGCGGCAAGCGGTTGTGGCCCGGCCGCAGCGTTGCGATCCACTGCGCCTCCGCGAGCATCGCGCCGAGTTCGCCGCCAGTCGCGTGCCATTCGACGCGTCGCACGAGCTGCGCTAGCCGCATATCCTTCGACGAACGCCGCTCGCCAGTCAGATGCGAGCGCAGCCGCTGACGCACGCGCACGCTGCGACCGACATACAGCGGCGCATCGTCTTCGCCATAAAACGCATACACGCCACAGCCAGCCGGCGCGGTGTCGAGCAAATCCTCGGTGATGTCGCCGGCGAGCCGGTAGCGACGCGTCGTGCGCTCGATCTGCGCGCGCAGCGCTTCCAGCGGCACGAGCGTCGGCAGACACTGCCAGAACTGCCAGATCAGATCGGCGTCGGCGAGCGCGCGGTGGCGGTCGGACGGCACCAGCGCATGGCGTTCGACCAGCGCATCGAGACCGTGGCGCTTTTCGCCGGGAAACAGCGCGCGCGACAGCCGCACCGTGCACAGCACGTCCGGATCGAACGCGATTCCCGCGCGACGAAATTCGCTGCGTAAAAATCCGCGATCGAAACTCGCGTTGTGCGCGACGAACAGCTTGCCGTTCAAACGCTCGAACAACGCGGGCGCGATCGACTCGAACGTCGGTGCGCCGCGCACCATGTCGTTCGTGATGCCGGTCAGCTGTTGGATGAACGACGGAATCGGCTGCTGCGGGTCGATCAGGCTGCTCCAGCGCGAGACGCCAGCCAGCCCGACTTCGACGACGCCAACCTCAGTAATGCGGTGCTCGCTCGTGGAGCCGCCGGTCGTTTCGAGATCTACGAAAACGATGGGTGCATCGAGTGCCGGTTCCGGCGAAAGCAGTTCAGACATGGGACAAGGGATTCGGGCGCATGAATTTGCGGCAAGTATGCACCAGTTGGACGTTGCGCATCCAGACAGCGCCGCGTGCGCAGCTGAAACTGCGTCGGCATGGGCCGTCGATTTTGCGCTGAAATCCCGCAGACGCTTAAACCAGACCATTAATCCAGACGTAGTCAATTCGTTTCGATGGATTATCTTCCGACAATAATGCGTATTGTTGAACCACGCAGTTACCGAAGATCCGACCTGGGAGACATCTAGATAAAAATAAAAACCCTCGCGCGACGGCGAGGGTTTTTCGCTCCCGACTGGGTGGGCGGCGCGCCCAGCCCAGCGCATTTACAGCGGCTGAATGTTGGCCGCCTGCTTGCCCTTCGGGCTGGTCTTGATTTCAAAAGACACGCGCTGATTTTCCTTCAACGACTTGAAGCCCTCGCTGCGGATCTCCGAAAAGTGCGCGAACAGATCCTCGCCACCCGCGTCCGACGTGATGAAGCCAAAACCCTTAGCATCGTTGAACCATTTGACGACACCAGTTTCCATTTCCTGTTTTCCCTCTGTGATTAATCCAAAGCGGGCGTTGCCCTCGAATCGATCTAACCCCGATTCAGTTGCCTATATCTGATCAGGACAGAAACAGCCAATCAAATTCGGCTTTGCCGTTATACGGGGAACAGAGAATGACCGTCAAGTAAACTTTTCATATGCGTTTAGCGTATAAAAAGATAAGACTTCAAACTACACGGATATAGGTCGGCGCGTCGAATTTACCTGAACGAAAATAATCCGAGTCCGCAAACGGAAAAATTTGCGAAAATATGCAACACGAATGTAACAAAGTCTATCTTTGCGTAAGTGTTTGTCCGACTTGTTGCGGCGCCGCCTCACTCGCATGATGCAAGTCAGTTGTAGCGATGCGCTTCAGGAGGTTGCTATGCTGTCCAAGGAAATTCACCGTCTTTTCACCTGGCTCACTCATTCGCACGCAAAGGTCATATCAGACCAGCCCGCACAGACTGGGGATTCATGCGCCGTTTTCGACTTCGATCCGATGTGGCACGGAGACCACTGGCAGAACCTGCTCTCCTCGCCAATGGATGCGCGCCGTTATGTGATGGAAGACTGGAGCGTGCCCGCGCAGGCGGACTGGGACGACGCGGAAGGTACTGCGCCCGCTCATTAGAGACATTCGCGAAACTCGTCCGCCATAAAAAAAGCGCGACTGGAAGGTCGCGCTGACAAAGGTTTGGAGATCTTTTTCGTCAACGAAAAAGTCTGCTTCGGAAAGCAGAAATTACAGTATAGCGGTCATATGCAAGTTCGATTATTCACACGATTAACAATCGTCTATTGCCGCAACAACAACAATCGTTTTCCCGCATTTCTGCCCGTTGTTTTTCCGCATCATTCGGTGTCGCGAATCAGCAACGCGCTTTAGGAAAATTCAGACGCCGAATCCGCCCAGTCGCCGCAAAGCCTTTATCCATAAGGCTTGAATGGCGATTAACGATCGTTTCTCCTCGCGTAATACTTTATTGCGAGAATCGGAACGCCAACTCCCGGAAGTGTCTCTCTACACTCTGCCTAATCGGAAACCGGCGCGGATCTGGTCAACGCGCTTCTCACGCGGATTCCGCTTCTCGCAGCGCTCGCGTGAAGGTCTCCCAAGCCAGGGTTTTATACCTCTCTCGCTCTTGGAGTTATATCAATGAAGAAGACACTCATGGTCGCTGCCCTGTCGGGCGTTTTCGTAACGGCAGCGCACGCGCAAAGTAGCGTCACCCTATATGGCCTGATCGACGCCGGTATCACTTATACGAACAACCAGCATCCGAATCCGAGTAGTAACCAGCACGGCGCCAACGTGGCGATGACGAGCGGCTCGGTGAACGGCAGCCGTTTCGGCCTGCGTGGCGCTGAAGATCTGGGCGGCGGTCTGAAGGCCATCTTCACGTTGGAGAACGGCTTCGGCATCAATGACGGCACGCTCAAGCAGAACAGCCGTCTGTTCGGCCGTCAGGCCTTCGTCGGTCTGTCGAGCGACCAGTTCGGTGCCGTGACCCTCGGCCGTCAATACGACAGCATGGTCGACTACGTCGGCCCGCTGGCACTGACCGGCACGCAGTACGGCGGCACGCAGTTCGCGCACCCGTTCGACAACGACAACTTGAACAACTCGTTCCGTATCAACAATTCGGCCAAATTCCAGAGCGCGAACTACGGCGGCTTCAAGTTTGGCGGCTTGTACGGCTTCTCGAACCAGGCTGCCGGCTTCGCGAACAACCGCGCTTACAGTGCGGGCGCGTCGTATAACTGGGGCGGCCTGAACGTTGCCGCTGCGTACATGCAACTGAACAGCAATGGCGCGAACAGCGCAGCCGCTGCGTTCAACTCGGGTGGCGCGGTGTCGGGCGACAACACGTTCTTCGCTCAGCGTCAGCAAACGTGGGGCGCTGGCGCCAACTACGCGTTCGGCCCGGCAACCGTCGGCCTCGTGTACTCGCAGACGAACCTGCATGGCTTGGCAGGTATCAGCGCGGCCAATTCGGGCATAACGGGCGGCATCGGCTTCCCGACCAACAGCGCTCAGTTCCAGAACTTTGAAGCCAACGCCCGTTACGCGCTGACGCCGGCAATCAGCATCGCTGGCGCGTACACGTACACGCGCGCGAACCTGTCGAGCTCGCACGTGCACTGGAACCAGGTCAACCTGCAAACCGCGTACGCATTGTCCAAGCGTACCGACGTGTATCTGCAAGGCGTGTATCAGGCAGCAAACGAAGACTCGATCGTTAACGCCTACATCAATGGCGTGGGCGGTGCTTCGGGCAACAACAAGCAAGTCGCTGTGACCGCAGGTCTGCGTCACCGCTTCTAAGCACTGCGCAAGGACTGGCAGTAGAGAAGGCGCCGTTCGCGGCGCCTTTTTTTATGTCCGTGCCGACGTGGGTTTTTGCCGCTTTGTGCGCAGGCCTGCGTGCGTGCACGTGAGCCCACGTCCTCGCCAGAGGCCTAGCGGCCGCTATCAGGCAGCGGATACTTGACGTCGAGAATATCGATCGGCTGCGGACCGGCCGGCGTGAACAGCGTGACCGTATCGCCGACTTTAGCCTTCAGCAGCGCACGCGCAATGGGCGAAATCCAACTCACGTGCCCGATGTCCAGGTCCACCTCGTCGACACCGACGATCGTCACCTGATGCTCTTCGCCGTCCTCGGTCGCATAGTCGACCGTCGCGCCGAAAAACACCTGGTCGACGTTTTCCTGCCGGCTGCTATCGACGACCTCGGCTAGATCGAGCCGCTTGGTCAGAAAACGGATGCGCCGGTCGATTTCCCGCAGACGGCGTTTGCCGTAGATGTAGTCGCCATTCTCCGAGCGGTCGCCGTTCGACGCCGCCCACGACACGAGCTTGACAACCTCGGGCCGCTCGACATCGATCAGATGCAGCAATTCATCACGCATACGCCGATGACCGGCGGGAGTCATGTAGTTTTTGGTGCCGGCGGGCACGTCGGGCTGGGCGATGTCGAGATCGTCATCGTTGTCTTCGCTCGACTCTTTGACAAAGGCCTTGTTCATAATCATCCATTAACAGCAACTAGCAACAATCTCATAAAAGGTTACACGATCGGGCCGGCAACACAAATCGCCGTGATGGGCTTCCGTTTTTCAAATCTGTTGGCTATAATCTCGTTTCTGTGTGCGGCTGTAGCTCAGTTGGATAGAGTACTTGGCTACGAACCAAGGGGTCGTGGGTTCGAATCCTGCCAGCCGCGCCACCTTATTCGAGAGCGCCCTTACAGGGAGCTCTCAGGTTTCATCAGTTTTTACAGTAAGCATCACCGTTTTGCGTGCGGCTGTAGCTCAGTTGGATAGAGTACTTGGCTACGAACCAAGGGGTCGTGGGTTCGAATCCTGCCAGCCGCACCACCTATGAAGGGCCTTCCAACCGGAAGGCCCTTTGTTTTTTCTGGCGCACCATGCCGTGCCCGTGCGCCAGCAACTCATCGCGGCGGCGACTGGATATCCCCAATTTGTCCATCCGGGTGCGGCAAGTCCTCGACGACCTCGCCCACCGTTTGCTCGCTGATCGTCTCGGTCCGCATGCCGGTCAGTGCCTGGCGCTCGAGCAGCACGTCGTCGACGGTATCGCCAAAATGGCTCACGACAAACGCCCGCAGCAAAGCAATGCGCAGCGAGTCGCCCATTCCCTCCGAGGCTCGCTGCCCGCCCTTGAACTCAGCGACGCATACCGCGCCTTTATCGCTCTGCTCGCGCACGTCGAGCCGCATCGCGCGCTCGAGCACAACGGCAGCCGCCTCCCATGACGCGGAAGGCGTGAAACGCCCGTCCCACGGACGACCACGATCGTTGCCGCGGATCGCAACAGTCTCGCCGCTATCGGTAAAGTAGATTTCGCGCACGAAGTCGTGCAGGCTGCGCGCCACCCAGTAATCGAGCGCAACGTCAGCGAGGTCGGACACGTTCATCTGCGTTCCCCCTGGAGTTCAGGTGAGACCTGCCTTGAGTTGTATCCTGAGCCGCCGCACGAAAGATGCCTGACTGGCGAGAAGCGCCAGTCCAAGCCGCGCCGACGCCCAGCCGGAAGCCGTTCAGTAGTCCGCGCGCTCGCGGTCGATGCGCATGCCGCCGTCGTGGCGGTGATGCCCCTCTTCGCTCGGCCGCTCACGCGTGATGCGCATCACATCGGGATTCGTGCGCACGCGCCGCATCACATTGGCCAGATGCACCCGATCGCTGACCTGGATCACGAAGCGCAGGATCGTGGATTCCTGCGACAGATCTTCGTCCATCGCGATATGGACGATGTTCGCGTCCGCCGATGTGATGTCGGCCGCTACGCGGGCGAACACGCCCTTGGTGTTCTTGACCAGTACCTTGACCGCGACATCGAACAGCCGCCCCGGCTGCGGTGCCCACGCGACGTCGATCCAGCGGCCCGGATCGCGCCGGTGGATACGCTGCGCGACGCGGCAGTCGGTGGTATGAATCGCCATGCCGAGACCGATGCCGATATAGCCCATGATGTCGTCGCCCGGAATCGGACGGCAACACGCGGACAGCTGCACCGACATGCCCTCGGTACCGGTGATGACGACCGGCGGCGCGTGCGGCGTCGAACCGGACTCGGAGCGCGAGCCGTCGTCGTCGGCGTCGCGCCCGCTCATCAGCACTTCGATGCGCTTGGCCATCACCGCGGCGACCCGCCGGCCGAGACCGATGTCCGCGAAAATTTCCTGACGGTTCTTGTTGCCCGTCCACTGCACGAGCTTTTCCCACGCCTCCGGCGTCACATCCGATAGCGCAAGGCCATAGCCCTTCAACGCCTGATCGACGAGACGCTCGCCGAGCTGCACCGACTCGTTCAGACGCATCGTCTTCAGATAATGACGGATCGCCGAGCGCGCCTTGCCGCTGCGCACGAAGCCGAGCCATGCGGGGTTCGGCTTCGAATACGGCGCCGTGATGACTTCGACGATGTCGCCGCTCTTCAGCTCGGTACGCAACGGCAACAGCTCGTTGTTGATCTTCACCGCGACGCACTGGTTGCCGAGGTCGCTGTGGATCGAGTACGCGAAGTCGAGCGCGGTGGCGCCGCGCGGCAGCGCCATGATCTTCGACTTCGGCGTGAACACGTAGACCGCATCCGGGAACAGGTCGATCTTCACGTGCTCGAGGAATTCGCTCGAATCGCCCGCTTCGCTCTGAATGTCGAGCAGCGACTTCAGCCACTGGTGCGCACGCTTCTGCACGTCGTTCAGATCCGCGCTGCCGTTCTTGTACAGCCAGTGCGCGGCAACGCCCGCCTCGGCGATCTCGTGCATCTTGCGCGTGCGCACCTGAAACTCGATCGGTGCGCCGAACGGGCCGACGAGCGTGGTGTGCAGCGACTGATAGCCGTTCACCTTCGGGATCGCGATGTAATCCTTGAACTTGCCCGGAACAGGCTTGAAAAGCGCATGCAACGCGCCGATGCAGGTATAACACTCGAGCGCGCTCTCGACGACCACGCGAAAACCATACACGTCGAGCACCTGCGAAAACGACAGCTGCTTGTCGCGCATCTTCTTGTAAATGCTGAAGATGGTTTTCTCGCGACCGGTGACTTCGGCGTCGAGCTTCGCGTCCGCAATCGCGCGCTGCACCGATTCGAGAATCTTGCCGACCACCTCGCGACGATTGCCGCGCGCCGCCTTCACGGCTTTTTCGAGTGTCGCGTAACGGTGCGGGTTAAAGTTCGCGAAACTCAGGTCCTGCAGCTCGCGATAGGTATTATTCAGGCCGAGCCGGTGAGCGATCGGCGCGTAAATGTCTAGCGTTTCGCGCGCGACACGGCGACGTTTCTCCGACGGCACCGCGCCGAGCGTGCGCATGTTGTGCAGCCGGTCGGCGAGCTTCACGAGGATCACGCGCACGTCGCGCGCCATCGCGAGCAGCATCTTGCGGAAGTTCTCCGCTTGCGCTTCCTCGCGATTGCGAAACTCCATCTTGTCCAGCTTGGACAACCCGTCGACCAGCTCCGCGACCTTCGCGCCGAAGCGCTCGGCGAGCTCCGCCTTGGTCACGCCCTGGTCTTCCATCACGTCGTGCAGCAGCGCCGCCATGATCGCCTGGGCGTCGAGATTCCAGCCCGCGCAGATTTCCGCGACGGCTACCGGATGCGTGATGTAGGGCTCGCCGCTCTGGCGATACTGGCCGAGGTGGGCTTCGTCGCTGAAGTGGAACGCCGCCTTGATGTCCTTGATCTCTTCCGGCTGCAGATAGCCGGACAGCGCAGACGTCAGATTGGCGATGGAGACGACGTCATGCCGGCGCGGCTGCTCCGGCGTGGCGGTCGGCCCGAACAGATGGCGAAACGATTGCTCGAGGACCGCGTCGATGTACTTGCGTGCAGAGGACGGCGAGTCGGTGTCGTGCTCCGCTTCCGTGGCGGTGGGCGGGGTAGCACTCATGGTCGCCTCCGGTAGCGGTCAGGGTTGGACGCAGTTCTGCACGTTGAGCAATCCGGTGTGGCGAATACCGGCAAGTCGAAAACGAAAATCCGTGGGCCTTAGACCGGCACCTTCTTCAGCATTTCGACGCCGACCTGACCCGATGCGATTTCACGCAGGGCGAGGACGGTGGGCTTGTCGCGGCTTTCGATTTTCGGCGTGTGGCCTTGAGCGAGCTGACGCGCGCGATAGGTTGCGGCAAGCGCGAGTTCGAAACGGTTCGGGATCTGTTTGAGGCAGTCTTCGACGGTAATGCGGGCCATGTTGGGTTCCTTCTCAGTATGTTGCTTATTCTACCTTATGTGCTTGACACCACGCCGCGCTCACGCGTGCGGCAGGTGGATGCCGAGCTGCATGAAAAGCTGCGTGTGACGCGCGTACTGCGACGCGAAGCGCGAGCGCGTCGCGCCGACGAGGCACTGCAACTCCGCCAGCGCGCGATCGAAGTTCTCGTTGATCACGACGTACTCCGCTTCGGCCGCGTGCGCGATCTCGCCGCCCGCCGCGAGCAAGCGTCGCGTGATTACGTTCGGCTCGTCCTGGCCGCGCTTTTTCAGACGCTCTTCGAGCGCTTCGAGCGACGGCGGCAGAATGAAAATCTCCACCGCGTTGTTGAATTGCTTCTTCACCTGCTGCGCACCCTGCCAGTCGATTTCGAGCAGCACGTCATGGCCGTTTTTCATCTGCTCCTCGATCCACACGCGCGACGTGCCGTAATAGTTGCCGTGCACTTCCGCGCTTTCGAGAAACTCGCCCGCGTCGTGACGCTGCATGAAATCTTCGACGCTCGTGAAGTGATAGTGCTCGCCGTCCTGCTCCTTCGGACGCGGCGGGCGCGTCGTGTAGGAGATCGACAGACGGATCGCGTCGTCGCTCGCGAGCAGCGCGTTCACGAGCGTCGACTTGCCCGCGCCCGACGGCGCGACGACCATGAACAGGTTGCCGGGATAAGCGCCGGCGTACGAATGGCGCGCCGCGCCGGTTTCGCGTGGATGGTGGTCGGTCATGATGTGTGGTGCTCCAGCCTTATTCGAGATTCTGTACCTGCTCGCGCATCTGTTCGATCAAGAGCTTCAGCGTCATCGACGAATCCGCGAGTTCCTTCGCCGCCGCCTTCGAACCGAGCGTGTTCGCTTCGCGGTTCAGCTCCTGCATCATGAAGTCGAGCCGCTTGCCGACCTTGCCGCCCTTCTCGATCACGTGACGCGTTTCGTTCAGGTGCGCGGTGAGGCGCGACAGCTCTTCGGCGATGTCGATGCGAATGCCGTACATCGTCACTTCCTGGCGAATCCGCTCGTTGATCTCTTCGCGCGACACGATCGTCGCGGCCGCATCCGGCGCGGCGATGCCGAGCGCCTCCTGCAGACGCTCGACGATTTTCTGCTGATGTCGCGCAATCAGCTCGGGCACGAGCGGGGTGATCTTCACGACGATCGTCTCCATTTCGGTGACGTTGGCGAGCAGCATCGTCGCGAGTTGCGCGCCTTCCCGCGCGCGCACGTCGATCAGGTCCGCGATCGCCTGCTTGCCGCATCCGAGCACCGCTTCGCGCAGCGTCTCGGGCGCGATGCCGCTTTCGGCGAGCACGCCCGGCCAGCGCAGAATTTCGCCGGTGCGCAGACGGCCGGCTTCAGGAAACGTGCCGAGCACCGTGCGTTCCAGCTGCGCGAGTTGCGCGAGCGCGTCGCGGTTGATCGCGCCCGCGTTCGCCGACTGCTCGCTGCGCTGCAGATTCACGCGAATGTCGACCTTGCCGCGCGACAGCTTGTTCATCAGCATCTCGCGCAGCGTCGGTTCGACGACGCGCACGTCTTCCGGCATGCGGAAGTTCAGATCGAGAAAGCGCGAGTTCACCGTGCGCAATTCGACCGACACGCTGACGCCACCCGTGCCCGAGGCTGCCACGAGTTCGCGCGTGGCGCTCGCATAGCCAGTCATGCTGTAGATCATCGTATTTCTCGCGATTGCGGCCATGCGGTAGACGATGGCCTGAGAAGCGGATCGCCCGGCGTGTACGAGACGCGGGGCGGGGAATCGGCATTATCCCATTTTTGTTGCAGCCATCCGTATGGGCAACCGCCCTATCCGATCGGCGGTAAAATTAGCGTTTTTCCTCCGCCCTCCTCCAGCCCATCCCGACCCATTCCGACATGAGCTACGACACCCAACGCCCCAGCGGCCGCCAGCCCCACCAGTTGCGCGACGTGCGCATCACGCGTCACTACACGAAGCATGCGGAGGGCTCGGTGCTGGTCGAATTCGGCGACACCAAGGTGATCTGCACCGCGAGCGTCAGCGAGAGCGTACCGCCGTTTCTGCGCGATCGCGGCCAGGGCTGGCTCACCGCCGAATACGGCATGCTGCCGCGCGCCACGCATACCCGCAGCGACCGCGAAGCCGCGCGCGGCAAACAAACCGGCCGCACGCAGGAAATCCAGCGGCTGATCGGCCGCGCGCTGCGCTCGGTGTTCGATCTCGAGAAGCTCGGCGCGCGCACGCTCAATCTCGACTGCGACGTGATCCAGGCCGATGGCGGCACACGCACCGCGAGCATTACCGGCGCGTTCGTCGCCGCGCATGATGCGGTCGCCAGATTGCTTGCCACGGGCCGCATCGAAAGCTCGCCGATCCTGGATTACGTCGCCGCGATTTCGGTCGGCGTGTACGACGGCGTGCCGGTGCTCGACCTCGACTACGACGAAGACTCGCAGTGCGACACCGACATGAACGTCGTAATGACGGGGGCGGGCGGCTTCGTCGAAATTCAGGGCACCGCGGAAGGCGTGCCGTTCTCGCGCGAAGAAATGAATGCGCTGCTCGATCTCGCGAGCGACGGCATCAGCACGCTGATCGCGAAGCAGAAAGAGGCGCTGGGAGTGCAGCAGTGAATGAGGTTCGTCAGGACGGTGGCGGGAACAATGCTCACGGCGTAACGTCGGGAATGCCGCTGAAAAAGGTTGTGCTCGCGTCGAACAACGCGGGCAAGCTGCGCGAATTTGCGGCGCTGCTCGGCGCGGCCGGCATCGAGTTGATCGCGCAAGGCGAGCTCAACGTGCCGGAAGCGGAAGAACCGCATCCCACCTTCGTCGAAAACGCGCTGACGAAGGCCCGTCACGCTGCGCGGCTCACCGGCCTGCCCGCGCTCGCCGACGACTCGGGCCTTTGCGTGCGCGCGCTGCGCGGCGCGCCGGGCGTCTACTCGGCCCGCTTCGCGCAACTCGCCGGCGGCGAGAAAAGCGACGCGGCGAACAACGCGCGCCTCGTCGACGAACTGCGGGACGTGAGCGACCGCCGCGGCTATTACTACTGCGTGCTCGCACTCGTGCGTCACGCGGACGATCCCGAACCGCTGATCGCCGAAGGCCGCTGGCATGGCGAAATCCTGGACGCGCCGCGCGGCGAGCATGGCTTCGGTTACGACCCGTACTTCTATCTGCCGTCGCTGAACGCGAGCGCCGCCGAACTCGAGCCGGCGCTCAAGAACGCGAGCAGCCATCGCGCGATCGCGCTGCGGCAACTGCTCGCGCGTCTGTCGGAGGAAGCGTGATTCCGATCCGATCGACGCCGGCGGACATCGGCAAGGGTGTCGTCAGTGCGTTCACGTCGCCGGGCAGCATCCGTTTGACGTCGCTGCCGCCACTTGCGCTGTACGTGCATTTCCCGTGGTGCGTGCGCAAGTGCCCCTACTGCGACTTCAATTCGCACGAGTGGAAAGGCGAGACGTTCCCGGAGAACGACTACCTCGACGCGTTGCGCGCCGACCTGGAAATGGCCTTGCCACTGATCTGGGGCCGCCAGGTGCATACGGTGTTCATCGGCGGGGGCACGCCTAGTTTGCTGTCGGCGGCGGGGCTTGATCGCATGCTGTCGGATATTCGCGCGCTGCTGCCGCTCGACGCCGACGCGGAAATCACGCTCGAAGCGAACCCCGGCACGTTCGAAGCCGACAAGTTCGCGCAGTTTCACGCGAGCGGCGTGAACCGGCTGTCGGTGGGCATCCAGAGCTTCAACGAAACGCATCTGAAGGCGCTCGGCCGCATTCACGACGCGGCGCAGGCACGCCACGCGGTCGAAGTCGCCGCGACCACGTTCGACAACTTCAACCTCGACCTGATGTTCGCGCTGCCCAAGCAAACGCTCGCCGAATGTCAGGCCGACGTGGAAACGGCGTTGTCGTTTGCCCCGCCGCATCTGTCGCTGTATCACCTGACGCTCGAACCGAACACGCTATTCGCCAGGTTTCCGCCCGCGTTGCCCGACGATGACGCGTCCGCAGACATGCAGGACTGGATTTATCAACGCACCGCCGAGGCCGGCTACGGGCGCTACGAGGTGTCCGCGTATGCGCAGCCGCATCGGCAGAGCAAACACAATCTGAACTACTGGCGCTTCGGCGACTATCTCGGCATCGGCGCGGGCGCGCATACGAAGCTGTCGTTTCCTAATCGCATCGTGCGCCAGGCGCGCTACAAGCATCCGACCACGTTCATCGAGCAGGCCAGGGCTGGTGCAAGCGTGCAGGAAGAGCATGAGGTCGGGCCGCGCGATCTGCCGTTCGAGTTCATGCTGAACGCGCTGCGCCTGGTAGAAGGATTTCCGGTGCATCGGTTCATCGAGCGCACGGGCCTGTCGATCACGACGATCGAGCCGGCGTTGCAGGAAGCGGAACAGCGCAAGCTGATCACACGCGACCACGAACGGATCGCGCCGACGCCGCTCGGCCAGGCGTTCCTGAACGACTTGCAGGCGCTGTTCCTGAAAGATCCGCAGTGATGGCGGGTCACCTAGACTCGGCAGCGAAGTCTTTTCAGGTTACAATTTGCGGCTTGGAGGTGTGGCCGAGTGGTTTAAGGCACCGGTCTTGAAAACCGGCGAAGGAGCAATCCTTCCGTGAGTTCGAATCTCACCGCCTCCGCCACCTCGCTACAAGGCGTTGATTTCTCGTGTAATCCTGCGCTTTCAATGAGTTAGCAGGTCTGGTGTGCCAGAAATGTGTGCCAGTGACGTACGAGAGGACGCCGTGTCCGTCCAGCTGATTCCCCATCCCGCCGGCCGCAGCCGCAACTGGTACGTCGACATTTCTGTCCCGGCCGCGCTGCAGGCTGTCGTGGGCAAGGCGCGAACCCGCCGCTCGACGGGTACCGCCGACCGCGTAAAGGCGCTCGCTGAAGGGGCGCGCATCGAAGCGGAACTCCGCGCCGAATGGCTGGCGAAGATAGCCGCGCAAGAAGCGGCCGCCGCAGCGGGCCCGACCGCCGGGAGCGCCGCGCAAGCGCCCGCCCGACCGCCCCGGCCCGAGGGGTCGCGCCTCGTCGACCTGCAGCCCCCGCAGGAATACGACTCCCCCGGCAAGCCTACCGCGCTCTCGCGTTCCGTCATCCAGCGAATCTGCGCGATGCGCCACGCGGACTGGGAACATACCCATCGCACTGACCGGGCTATCAAGACCGGGGACGAGAAGAAAGACCGGCTCGCAGCCAAAGAGCTGGCGCGCGAGGCAAAGTCGTTCAGTCGGCGAATCACGCGCATGGCACAAACGGTGATTGCCCGTGGTCAGGCGGCCCGCGCCTGGGCCAGGCTTGAGGAACAGGCGCGCGACTATGCCGAAGACGTCGGGTATCTTGTCGCGCCCGACGACCCGCTGTTGCCCGACCTCGTTCTGGCATTCGCAGAAACGGAGCTCGCGGCTCAACGCACCATCTCGAAGATACTCAGCGGCCAGGCTGCGCAGTTTGAGGTCCCTGAGGCGTCGGGGGCGCTGCTGTCGGCCGTCATCCCTGAGTATGAAGCCCACAAGCGTGGCTCCATCGAAAAAAAATCAATCTCGAAAAGCGTGTCGGTCTGGAAACGCCTCATTGCATTCGCGGGCGACGTGCCGGTCGGCGACGTGACCGCGCACGATATCTACCGCTTTCTCGAAGACCGCCTTCACGCCAAGGTCAAGCCCTGGTCACAGTCGTACGCCAATGGATTTGTGCGACAGGCCCTGCGCGAATTTTTTGCGCTCGCGCGCACACAGGGTCACATGCACGCGGACAATCCCATGAATCACCTGGAAACGACGCCGAAAATCTCGAAGGAGGAGGAGAAGGCGCGGATGAAGCCCCGGAAGCCGTTCACGGTCGCGCAGGTCAACACGGTCTTTGCGTCGGGCTGGTACGACCCGAATGCCGAACACTGGACCGGCGGCATGGCCACCGACCTGGGCATGCGCTACTGGGGACCCACCATCTCCCAGTGCCACGGCTTTCGTGTCCGGGAGATGACGCAGCTCGTGAATTCCGACTTTGCGTTCTGTGACGGCATCCTGCTCGTGACCATCCAAGTGAAGCTGGAGGACGCCGATGCCCCTTCGTCAGACTCCACGCTGCAGCTTCCCGCGCGAAAACTGAAGAATGAGTCGGCGCTCCGGACCCTCCCCGTCCACCCCCAGCTCCTTGCGTTGGGATTTGCCGACTTCGTGCGGGAAAACCAGGCGCAGCATCCGCCTGGCACCCCGCTGTTCCCGTCGGCGATACCGGAAGAAGACGGCGAAGACCCGCTGTGGAATCGTGCCTACGAACAAGCTTTCTTGAGATTCGTCCGGGACACGCTGGGATTCGGTCACGGCTACGGCAACCACTCTTTCCGGCATCTGTTCGAGGAGCGCCTGCGCGATGCGCAGCTCATCAACGGTACGTGGCCTGCTGGTCTGGGGGAATTCATCAGCGGCCGGCGGGTCCCGCGCGAGGCTGACCGCAATATCTTCCGCCAGCAGAGCAGCGCCATTGACTACGGCGACGGCTTTATTGCGCAGCATGTCCAGCGATTCGTGGGACAGATTGACTTCGAGGGCGTCGTTTTCCCGCTGCCCTACGCGGAGTTGCTGGCCGGCAGAGCATCGTAAGCCCCGGGGGCCGCCCCCTGCCGACAGGCCCGACAGCGTCCACAACGACTGAACCGGAACGGCCACGTCGGGCATCCCTCTCACATGGACGGCTTTGCGTCACCCCGTGCTAGCGGAGCATTACGTGACCTCCCGGTCCCCAGACTAGCGTCCGGGGCACCGTCCTTCAGTTTCCAGAGAATCGCTCACACGACTCATGTCTTGCAAGTGTCCGCATGGCCTCGCGAACCCTCCAGGGTCACGATTTGAAATCGTAAGGAATACGGTAATGCTGGGCGCCATTCTGTGGTTCCCTGCAGCGCGTTACTCCATGGGCGACCGCCACCAGGTAGAAGTGCCCTACGCCTATGTACGTTCATGGAAATCCCGGGCGACGGCGAGTCCGCCGCGCCCAGACAGGCTCGCCTTCGCCCACCGAAGGCTTCCTGGGTTGAGGTTGACCGGCCCCTTGCCAACGAATAAAACCATCGTCTACACGCTACCAGAATGACGCGTCTCGCCTCGTTCCGCCTTGTACCGTCGTCCTGAGCCCCGACACGGTCACAGGGCCAGCGACCATTGGGGTAGGAAAACATCATGCAGTTGCTCGATTTGAACGACCTGGCGGCGCTCCTGAAACGCGCGCCGGACACCATCAAACGGGATTTACACCGCAATCCACTTGCCGTTCCACCCCGGCTCCATATTCCGGGAACCCGACTGCTGCGCTGGCGCGAGCAGGACGTTAGCGACTGGCTGGCCGGGTACGTCACCGGAGGTAACGATGGCGAAGTTTGACCCGCACCGCTACGCCGTCGCGCGCGTCGAAAGCGACGCCGTCGCATCGGACCGCCAGTTGCTGTACGAGTGGACCGGTACGCACTGGGCGGTGCTGGACGACGAAACCGGATGGACATCCGCATATCACTGGCTCGTCGAACATGACAGGGAGAACACGTCACCGGACAACGCGCGCAAGGCACACCAGTCGGCGATTTTATGGGCACGCGCGCTGCCCCGGCCAACGACAGACGTCGTCATTCCATGTTCGAACGGTTATGTGAGAGCGACGCCGGGCGGCGCGGCGCTGGAGCCGGCGGATAAGGCGCTCGGCTTGCAGCATGTGCTGCGTTGTGCCTTCCGCCCGGAACACAGTACGGGTCAGCGCTTTGACCAGTTCCTGCGCCAGATACTACCCGACGAAGCCGTGCGGGCGCGGGTACAGGAATACGTCGGTTACACGCTCACCGGCGACGCGCGCTATCAACGCGCGCAACTTTGGCTGGGACCCGGCGCGAATGGGAAGGGCGCGCTCGCCAACATTGTGCAGGCCCTACACGGCAACACGGCGGCAGTGAATCTGGACGCGCTGGAGGGATTCAGGCTGTCGGTGCTGGTGGGCGCCAATCTGATTTACGCGGATGAGGTCCCACGACAGAAAATCAACGAACAACTGCTGAAATCGCTGATTGCCGGAGAGCGCGTCCAGATTGACCGGAAGTACAAAGAACCGTTGAGCATTCACGTGCGTGGCAAATGGCTTGTGTGCGGCAATCAGCTGCCGGCCGTGTCAGACCATTCAGCCGGCTTCTGGCGCCGCTGGGACATTGTGCCGTTCAACGTCACCATCCCGGAGCAAGGACGCAATCCGGAGCTTGTCGCGGACATCGTGGCGCATGAGCTGTCGGCCGTGCTGAATTGGGCGCTGGAAGGCCTGGGGCGGCTCATGCGACGCGGGATGTTTGACCCCGTGCAGCCTCTTGCGATGCAGGCCATGCTGCACGAAGCCAAGGCGGAAACGAATTCGGTGGTCGGCTGGACTGAAGACTGCGCCGTCACCGTCGTCACCGGAAGCGTCGCATCAAAGGACGACATCTATCAGCATTACCGCGACTGGTGCGGGCGCAACGGTCTGTCGCCCGTCGCCTCACCGCGATTCTGGCCACGCGTGAAGGACGCGTTGCCTTACGAAGAGGGGCGCCCGCGCATTGCGGGCCGGCAGGTGCGCGCGTGCAATCTTCATGTGCCCGACCTGGCCGACATCAGCTCAGGTGCGTCGCCTGCATCCACACCGCGACTGGTGCGCTAAGCGCGGTGGCAAGTCAGGCCCCAGCCACGGTTGCCAATGAGCCCGACTTGAAAAACCTGTGGAATAGGCTCGCGATTTGAAGGCGAGCCGGCCGTGCCAGGAGGTTGCACAAACCTCCCTACTCCTGGTGCCCATGCGGTAAAAAGTTGGCCAACGAACCTAGCACATCCGTCACACCGGTTCGAGTGCCCCGTCGGGTCTTCGGTTGCGCTGAGCCGGGCGAGATTCGTCACCCGACCTGCCCCCGGCAAGACCCGACTCACGCGCCGCAGTATCCGCCGCAAAAGGCTGGTGCGAAGCCTGTCCGTTGTGTCTGCTTCGCCAGGAGGCATCACGCGTGGCATTGCGGTGACGAGCCACACGCGTCGCGCCGGCACATGCCCGTCAAGGGTGCCGGTCGTCGCAGTGACCACCGCCGCTGTCCGGCGAGTTTGCTTCCGCCGCCACCATGTCTGGGCTGCTGCTGCGCCGCTGTGCGCCCGCCCCCCCATGAACCCGCCTAGGCGCGCCCGATGGCCGACCGGTAGCCTGGGCACGCGACGTCTGGCGGGGGGCCTGCGTCATCGCAAATTCACCGGACGGCGGGCGGCGTCGCCCGCCGTCCAGGCAACCCGGCGCCATACCGCCATGCGTCGCCGACCTGGACATGGCGGGGAAACGTGCCGTGCCCCCGCCTCCGGCTGCGTAGGCATCAAGCCAGGAATTGGCATGCCAGCGTCGGCGTATCGCCCGCGTCAGCATCGCCATATGTGCAATAAGCGCCGCAACGAGCCAGGTCCGAACCGCGTTTGCCAACGGGCCCGGCTCGGAAAATTGCTGGGAAAAATTCGCGATTCAAAGGAGAGCCGGGTGTGCCAGGAGGCTGCAGAAACTTTTGCGAATGCAGGTACCGATGCGACAGAAAGTTGCCCCGTTCACCTGGCACACCCGTCACGCCCGTTCGTGCGCCTCGTCCAACCTGCGATGGTGACGAGCCATGTGCAGTCGGTCGCCCGGCAACGCCCGACTCACGCTGCAGTAACGGTCGCTGCTGTCTCATGCAGGGCTCACCCCTTGTCCGTCCGCAGGCAGTCCTCGTACCTGATGTCCCAGTCGGCAAAGCTGAATGACGTTGCCCGCGAATTTCGGATCCCTTAACTGAGCGGAGATTATGCCACCCGTTGGTTCTGGGCGGCGTGCCAGTCCTGCTCGAATTGCATCGGGCTGACGTAGCCCAACGTCGAGTGCAAGCGCGAATGATTGTAGAAGCTCAACCAGTCGATTACCTCGTCCATCGCTTCGCGAC